>JARGGF010001141.1 GCA_029210905.1 Bacteroidales bacterium
CAGGAAAAAAACGACGCATTAAAAAAAAGTGAGTACAAGTTTCGAAATATTTTTAATTCAAGTCTGGATTCTATAAGTATCATAAATCCATCGAACAAAATATTAGAAGCTAATGCCATAACATGCACTAGCAGTGGTTATTCCAGAAAAGAGCTTCTTTCTCTTAACTTTCTGGATCTGTTTCCAGTTAATAAGCAGGAAGAAATAAGCATGCAATTAAAAAAACTGAGCCCAGAAAAAGAAGTTTTTTTTGAGGCTTCCTTCATTAACAAACATGGCCAAAATATCTACCTTGATATCATAGCAAAAGAAATTGATTATCTTGGTGAAAAAGCAATTATGATAATTGCAAGAGATATTTCAGAAAAAAAGGAATTACAACAAAAAATGTTGAAAACCGCCATATTTTCTGAAGAAAAAGAACGTACCCGCATAGCTCAGGAGCTGCACGATGGAATAGGCCCGCTACTTTCATCAATAAAACTTTATACCGAAACCTATTTTAGCAGTACAAAACCAGATTTAAGAACACTCTTGCAGGGCCAGATTATTGATAGTATTGACGATACTATTGATCATGTAGCTGCTATTTCTTATAACCTTAGTCCTCATATCCTTAAAAACTTTGGATTAAAAACAGCCATTGAAAAATTCTGCAACAATATCCAGAAATCCTCAAACATACAGATTACAAAAAATATTCAAATCGAAAACAGGTGTACCGATGAAATTGAAATAACTTTCTATAGAGTTGTTATTGAACTAATAAACAATACCTTAAAACATTCAGATGCAAGCCAAATAAACATTGAGCTGCTAAATAACGAAGGCTCTATTTCTTTATACTATTCCGATAATGGGATTGGATATATAGTAGACGAAATAATGAAAGAATCGAAAGGAATGGGGCTGCTCAATATAAAGAATCGAATTGAATCGCTAAATGGTGAAATTAGCTTTAATTCCGTATCTTTGAAATCTTCAAATGTGATAGTGAAAATACAATATGCCTAAAACTAAAGTTTTAATTGTAGACGATCATGGTATATTCCGCGATGGAATTAAACTTGTGTTGTCTCAAACAGATGATTTTGAAGCAATTGGGGAAGCATCTAATGGCAATATTTTTCTCGAATTTATTAATGTTACTTTGCCCGATATAGTCCTTATGGATATATCTATGCCGATAATGGATGGCATAACAGCAAGTAAAATTGCCCTGGAAAAATATCCGCAGCTTAAAATTATTTCGCTTTCAATGTTTGGTGACGAAGAATATTATTGTAAAATGATTGAAGCAGGTGCAAAAGCTGTGATTTTTAAAAAATCAGGAGCTGAAGAGTTGCTTTATGCTTTGCGCGAAGTAGCCAAAGGAAATAACTATTTTTCTCAGGAATTATTAAAAAAACTTGTTTTTAAAATAAGTACCCCTCAAAATAAAGAACAATTACAAATTTCGGAAAGAGAAAAAGATGTCCTTGCATTAATATGCAATGGGTATACTAATAAGGAAATTGCTGAAAAGCTTTTTATTAGCGCCAAAACAGTAGACCGTCACCGCACTTCACTATTACAAAAAACAGAAACCAGAAATTCTGCCCACCTTGTAATGTTTGCCATGCAAAATAAGTTAATCTCTTTCTAATAGATCGTTTTTAAAACTTTGTATTTGTTCGGTTTAAAAATTTACTAAACTACATTATCTTGTAAATACAAGTTAGCCTTTCACACATGAATATTTGTAGTTGCAATGTTCTTGTTTACCAGTGTCGATTAGTTAAGCTGTGTGCATA
>JARGGF010001142.1 GCA_029210905.1 Bacteroidales bacterium
GTCTTCTCCTTTTAAATCAGAGTCAACTTCAATACGGCACCCGGTATAATATTTTAAGCGTTTATTATCTTCAAAATATTCACAATTGAAAATCAAGTAAATTTGGTGTAATCTTTTATCTACAATAAATTTTACTGAATGTTTCATGTACGTATTATTTTAAATGGTACGTACAAAAATACATCATATTTTTGTTAAATCAAATAATGTTTATTAAAATGTATTATTATGAGATTCTTTGTTAATGGTAGGTATATGCTGTATTTATTAAATGCAGTTAAACATATTGAAGTATAAAATATGACCTCTCCGGAGTCACTATAAAGTTAAAAGGCTTACAGAAATGTAGGTCTTTTTTGCTTTATGGATTTGGCATACATTTTTAATTAGTGTTTTTGATTTCAATAAAGACAAGTCCAATCAATACAAGTACTGGTTTTTAATTGATTGATATAGAGTACATTAAACACTTACAGGCCGATGGCAACTACAGCAAAATCTATTGGAATTATGGCAGTTTACTGGCAGCGACCTTGAACGGCATCAGAGAAAACCTACTACCTAAAGAATATTTTTTCAGGATCAGCCGTTCACACATTATCAATACCAACTACCTGACCGCAGTGGATAAAAAACACAAAAAAAGCCGCCTGACCTCCAATAGAACTGCCATTGAGCTTGATATTTCCGGGGATGGGATGAAGGCGTTGGAGGAGTTTTTGTAATAAAGGCGAATGTTTTTTTGTCAGTTTAGTGGATTTTTTGGATAAATGGACAGGTTTTATATCTGAATTAAATATCGATTATGAAAAATATAACTATCTGATAAACTATTAAAATAAAGATATAAGCAAAACCATTTTGCAGGAAATGGGATTTAGTAGTTAATAATTTATTAAGTTGTAGACTTGCAAGGTCTTTCAGCCCTGGTAAGTCTTATCCTTAAAACTTAGCAAGACTATTAGACCTTCTAAGTTGCAGTTAAAAAAGCCAAAATTTCTTATTTGATATATTTGATCTTTTAATTATCACTATCTTTGTAATATAATCATATGAAATAGCATCGTTATGGAATACATTGCCGGCAGAATAACCTTATCCCCTGATTTATGTAATGGTAAGCCTACCATTAGGGGTTTACGTATTACAGTTAAAACAATTCTTGAATTTATTTCAGCCGGAGAAAGTGTAAAAGAGATTTTATATCAATATCCTGATTTGGAAGAAGCTGATATTGAAGCTTGTTTGAAATTTGCTATTTAATCTTTTCTTTTCATTAACTTTGCATTAAACAAGATATCATATGGAAGCCTATAAATTTGAGACCATTGTGCTGGAAAATGGAACAATAAAATTACCTCATTTCGAAAAATATAAAAATCAACAAATCGAGGTTTTTGTTGTTTTTAAAAATCCAACTAAAGTCGAAAGCAAAAAGCTTACAGCCAGTGAATTTTTGGATAAATGGACAGGTTTTATATCTGAATTAAATATCGAAGATGAAAAATATAACTATCTGATAAACAAATATAAATAAAAGTGATTCTACTCGATACCAATGTTATACTTGATATAGCTTTAAACAGAAAACCATTTGTTAAACAGTCGGGTGAATTGATTAGACAAATTGAAAATCATAATATTACGGCGTTTATTACTGCTTCTGCCATTACAGATATTTATTATATTGCCAAAAGGAATACTGGTCATGAAAAATCAATCGATTTTCTTCAAAATTTATTGGAAATTATAAAAGTAGCAAGTGTTGACGAAACAACAGTCAG
>JARGGF010001143.1 GCA_029210905.1 Bacteroidales bacterium
TGATGCATGTTTACGGTTATAATTAAAAAAAGAGGCTGATAAATCAGACCTCTTTGTCTTTTTAAACAGCCTCTTTTTTTTAAATATCATCGGTTTCTACTATTTTCGCTAATATACCATCGTAGGGAATCAGTAGGTAATTTTTACCCTCAAACTTTATTTCTGTACCTGAATATTCTTTGTACAAAACAGTTTCGCCCACAGCGATTTCAGCACTTTCTATATTGCTGATAGCAACCACCTTAGCAAATTTATTTTTCTCTTTTGCACTGTCTGGAATAATGATACCGCTCGCAGTTTTTTGTTCTGATTTATCTTCAGTAATGTCTAATAAAACGTTTTGATTAACTGGTTGTAATTCTTTCATTTTTATTAATTTTAATTTCGTTTGCAAATAAGTTTTTCAGTTCAAATATTGGCTATATTTAATTATTGTGCCTGAATTTCAAGAAGCTGATTTATTTTCTGTTTGTCAAATCCAACTATTATCTGGCCGTTTATTTCCGTCTGTGGAACTCCTTGTTGGCCACTCTTCTGAACCATTCTTTGGGAAGCACTTTCATCTTTTGAAACATCAACATCCCTGAACCGGATATTGTTTTTTCTAAGATAGGATTTTAAAGTATTGCACCAAGAACAGGTTGGAGTTGAGTAGACTACTACATTTTTAAGTGTTTTACCTTCTTTTTTCGCTTTGGCAACATAAATGATGTTCTCAAAAAGTGCCTTATAATAGTTTTCATCATGACAACCTTTTACCACATTAATGTAACTGCCATTTTGAAATTCGAGCAGTGAAGGTACAGAGCTTATTGAATAATTTGGGTGGATGTCTCTCACTTCATTCACATCTGCAGCAAAAAGATCCACATCTTCAAGCTGATCGGTGATTTTTTGCATATTTTTCATTGCACAATCACTTGTTTCAGAGCCCGATTTATATAACAAAAGATATGCTGAATCTTTACCAGTAATCTGATTTAAAAATTCAGTTTGCGATTTTACATATTGAATAGCCATTTGACCAATTTTTTAATTATTAATATTTCGGTTCATCATTTTCTATGCCATTCAAAAAAATCATACAAAAATGGCAGAAGTTGCCTGAAAAACTGTCACATCTAATAATATAGATATGTAATTGTGACAAAAAAAGACCGCATTATGCGGCCTGTTATAATTTAGATAGTAGCAGATTTTTATATTATTGAAATCCCACTTCTTCTGATTTTTTGTCCTGTATAAAAACAGTGATACATCCTTTTTTTCTCTCTTCGGGGGCTTTGAAAGAGCTTTCGGTATTATTTTTCTTTTCATCAACCCCTGCAACTTCAATAATTATTTTAAGAGTTGTTGAAGAGCTAGGATAGAAGTCAAAATATGGATGGACCACTTTGTCCAATTCCTGATCAAAATATTCGCGCAATACACTTTCTCCTTTAAGTCCGCTTTGGCTTTCACCGGGTAGGTCCAATACTTTATCGCCAGAATTCATATCAATTATTCTAAAATTGATATCATTGTTAAAAATTGGACTTGCAAAAAAAGTCAGGCGATAATCTTTCCCTTTCATTAAAGGCACCATAAATTCATATTTTTTGCCAGTAAAACATTGCGCACTTTTTGATAAATCATTAAATGAATAAGGTGGTGCAGATCTTCTTAACTTTAATGTTGATGGGCAATCGAGCGATTGAGCTGCCATTGCAACCGGAATAATTATCAATAGGGATATTAATTTTATCTTTCTCATTTTCATCTTTTTTAATTTTTAATGTTTAAAG
>JARGGF010001144.1 GCA_029210905.1 Bacteroidales bacterium
CCAGTCAATAATCAATAAAAAAGATACTAAAAAAAGAAATCTAAACATATTTAATCTATAATTTAATCATTTGAATCACAAATATATAGTAAATGATTGTTAGCAATGATCAATTATTTATTTACTGCATGTTTGTGTTTGGAATTAACTGTCAGAATATCAGCAAAATAAATGTTATTAGTATTTAATAATTTTTAGTATTTTTAACAATTAAAAACATTTTACCTAAAAGAAATCAATATGAAATCAACTTTCTGTTTAATATTTTCGCTAATATTTACCTTAGTTGTATTGGCGCAGAAAAAAAGTGGAAACGCCCTTCTTTATCCAAAACTGGTAATTAGCGATGTTGTAGCCATTGATAGTACTTACTTCTTTGGATTTGGCTATGCAAAGGACTTTAACAAGCAGGCAATCAATGAAATAAATTATGTTAATAATGTTAACCTCGCAGAGATGCTGGTAAAAAAAATGACTTTGCCTGGTACTGACATCTATGAAAATTATTCTCCATATAAAGATGTTTATTTTGGAAAATACAAAGAAATTTTTGTAAAGATTCCACACACTGAGATTCTGTCCAGTCTTGGTGCTTCTGCTGATACTATTATGAAAGTGGACGATAATGGTGAGCTGGAGAAAGCTGTAATACAACATAATGCAGATACTTCTGAGATACAGGCTTTATTTTTCTTTGATGAATGGTTTTTTGATGAGGCCAGCTTTAGTTTTTCAAAGAAAGTACTGGCATACAGCCCCATAAGAAAATATGGAAGGAATGGGTTAGAAGATGAGGAGGAGTGGCGATACCGGAAGGTCGGGTTTTTTGTTGCTCCGGAACTTAAGAAACGAAAGTATAAGAAAATTCAAAAGCGGATGAAGCTATTGGCACATGTAAAATATGAATTTTCGATAGATAATAAGGAACTTTTTGGGAATCGCGAAGACGACTTAGCTCTTTTTACTGAAGATTTGGATGCTCCAAACTGGAACAGTTATGCCCGACAAAACTTTAGAAAGTTATTAATTGACAGGGTTTTATCCCAAAAATCAAAAGCTTACGACTATTATACCGGAAATTTACTGAGCCTTGAAAAATTAAAAGCACAATTAGGTAACGAGAAGTTCGAGGTTGTTACCATTGATCCGGAAACAGGCGATGAAAAAATTATTGAGTATGAAACAGAAATTGTCAATGAATTCATTAAAAGTGTTATTTTTATTGAAGATTGGTACATTGACCCGCAAACCATGCTGATTGATAAAAGAGTAACAGGAATAGCGCCGGTAAGATTTACCGAAGATATGGAGACTGGAAATATTGAAAAAAAAGTTGCTTTTGTACTGTACTTTGATAAATAAAAATAAACCTATAACATCCCTTTGATAACAGCGATATATTTTAAAATGCCTTTTCGTGCACAATAATCTTATTTAAATATAGTTTATAAAGATAAAGACATCTTAATATCGAGATAATCAAATTTATTAGTTAAAAACAAACTTCATTTTAAACCATTTAAATTTTATTATTATGAAAAAGCTATCAATTATCACACTAAGTTTTATTTTGGTGCTTAGTTATTCGTGTAAGAAAAATGAAACTTCAGATCCAGATTATCTGCCATCAGTTGCTGGTGGATGGAAATTTATTTCGGGCAAACCAGAATCAAAATTCTTACAAATTGGAAATGATTATTTATATCAGGAACTTGATGCTAATGAAATTGGCATAAGGACAATAAAAGAAGGGGTTATTACTATTACAAAA
>JARGGF010001145.1 GCA_029210905.1 Bacteroidales bacterium
TGAAGTAATGGCTGTTAAGAAAGATGGTACGGTATTCCCTGTTGAAGTGCAAGGTAAAAACTACATGTATAACGATAGAAATATTCGGGTAACTGCAATCAGGGACATTACCGAAAGGAAAAAAGCTAAACTTGAATTAAAAAAGCAGGAACTTAAATTTAAAACCATTTTTGAGAATACAGGATATGGTATTGCCGTTGGTAATATGGATAAGATTGTAGTGGATGTGAATGCCAGCTTTTGTAAAATGACCGGCTATCAAAAAGATGAAATAGTAGGTGGGCGAATAGAATTTTTATTTGACAAGCAATCACTTGATAAAAAACCACTTAGATACGACTTGTTGGATCAGTCTAAATCAGTTGTTCACCAAAGAATTATTATCAGAAAAGATGGCAAGAAAGTACCAATTGAAATGACCTCAAATAAAGTTGATGATAATTTTTACATTTCGTTTTACAATGATTTGTCTGAAAGACGAAAAACTGAAAAAGAACTTGAAAAAATTAATCAAAAACTAAAAAAAGCCAAGGAAAAAGCAGAGGAAAGCAATAATCTGAAAACCGCCTTTCTCCAAAATATGTCTCACGAAATACGAACTCCGATGAATGGAATAATTGGATTTTCTGAGATGCTTAACCACCCTGATGTTTCCGAAGAACGCAGAATATTTTATACAAACATTATTATAAAAAGCAGCCAGCATTTGCTTGATATTGTTAACAATATACTTGATATCTCAAAAGTTGAGACTGGTCTGGCGGAGGTTGCTCCAAATGAAACCAATATCAATAAATTAATGCTTGATTTGTTTTCATTTTATCAGCCACAAGCCTGGGAAAAAAATGTAAACATGCATATTAACCTTCCCCTGGAGGAGGATGAAAGTACCATTATGGTGGATGATATTAAATTACGGCAGGTATTATCAAATTTATTATCAAATGCACTAAAATTTACCCATGATGGCCATATAAAGATGGGATATGTAAAAAAAAGGAAAAAGCTTGAGTTTTATGTCGAAGATACCGGAATAGGCATTGAAGGTGCGCTTCACGATAAAATATTCGAACGGTTCAGACAAGCTGAACTATCTACAACCAGAAAGTACGGAGGAACCGGACTTGGATTGTCAATCAGCCAGGCCTATGTAAAACTCCTGAAAGGTGAATTATGGCTAATATCAAAGAAAGATGAAGGTTCTACCTTTTATTTTAATATTCCTATAGTAAAACCATCAAAAAGGAGCCTGAAAATTATAAATAATAGCATTAATGACTTGATTGATAATAACAATGCACCAAAAGGTCAGATTTTGATTGCTGAAGATGAAGAGTTTAACTTTCTGTACCTCACTGAATTATTACGCGGATTAGGTTTGGATATCCTCCATGCAAATACTGGCATGGAAGCTATTGAAATGGTAATTGCAAACCCGAATATTTCTCTGGTATTAATGGATTTAAAAATGCCGGGGCTTAATGGTCTGGAAGCAACCAAAAAAATAAAAAAAATCAGGCCTGAATTGTCAATTATTGCCCAAACCGCCTATGCAATGGTCGAAGATAGGGAAAAAGCAATTAATGCAGGATGCGACAATTATATTTCAAAGCCAATAAATAGGGCTGACTTTTTAAACATGATCAGGAAGTATATTTAGTTTTCCAGTAAGTTATAAGGAGATAAACGAATATTAAACTTTTAAGTAAATATTCGTTTATCTGAAAATAACTTAGTATAATATATTAAAATTTAGACAGTTACCGTT
>JARGGF010001146.1 GCA_029210905.1 Bacteroidales bacterium
TCAGGACTTAAACAGGGAATTTACTTTGTTAAACTAAAAAAAGAAAATTTCAACGTTACAAAAAAAATTATAAAACTGTAAAAGGATAATAAAAATATAACAAATGTTTAAAAATAAAGTTTTATTAATTACAGGAGGAACAGGTTCTTTTGGGAATGCTGTTCTTAGTCGTTTTCTTGATACTGACATTAAAGAAATCCGTATTTTTTCGAGAGATGAAAAAAAACAGGATGATATGCGCCACAAGCTAAATAATCAGAAGGTGAAGTTTTATATTGGCGATGTACGTGACAAAAGAAGTATTGATGGTGCTATGATGGGCGTTGATTATGTTTTTCATGCAGCAGCATTAAAACAGGTTCCGAGTTGTGAGTTTTTTCCTGTTCAGGCTGTGCGCACAAATGTTCTGGGAACAGAAAATGTTATAGATTCAGCTGTACAGTATAGGGTTAAAAATGTTGTTGTATTAAGTACAGATAAGGCTGCTTACCCAATCAATGCAATGGGAATTAGTAAGGCCTTGATGGAAAAAGTTGCTATTGCCAAAGGGCGGGCGCTTGGAAAAGATGCCGAAACAACCATTTGTTGTACCCGATATGGTAATGTTATGGCAAGTAGAGGTTCTGTTATTCCACTTTGGGTAAAACAAATAAAAGCAGGTGAGGAAATTACTATTACAGATCCTAATATGACGCGTTTTATGATGACATTAGAGGACGCAGTTGACTTGGTTATTTATGCTTTTCAAAATGGTCTTAATGGTGATTTATTTGTTCAAAAAGCTTCGGCAGCAACATTAAATGTTTTAGCAGAAGCTCTAATTGATTTATATAAAACAAATACTAAAGTCAGGGTAATTGGTACCCGCCACGGTGAGAAACTTTACGAGACATTGGTAACCCGTGAAGAAATGGCTAAGCATATTGATATGGACAACTACTTCCGGATTCCTTGTGATAGCCGTGATTTAAATTACGAAAGTTATTTTGAAGAAGGTGAAGAAGAAATTTCGAAAATAAATGACTATAACTCTCACAACACCAATATGTTGAATGTGAAAGGTATGCAGGGGCTATTATTTAAATTACCTCTAATTCGTAATGATATTTTAGGAGAAAATGCTATGCAATACCCGGATTAGAAAATTTAGTCATTTATAGACAGCATTATTACAGAAAATATTAAGTACAATTTTAGATTAATAAATAATATGCAAGAGTTCCCAATCATTTTGAAGGGTAATATTTTCTCAGATCACCGTGGCTCAATGCGATTTATTAACGAGTTTAAATTCGATGATGTAAAACGATTTTATTTCATAAAGCATCCCAATACTTCTTTTGTCAGGGCATGGCAGGGGCATCAGTTCGAGAAGAAGTATTTTTATCCGATTTCTGGAAGTTTTGTCATAGCATGGGTAAAAATAGATGACTTTGACAATCCTTCTGAAAATCTTCTGCCTGAATACCATATTCTTTCAGCATTTAACAGCGAAATTGTTTCTGTTCCAAAAGGTTATGCTAATGGTTTAAAGGCTTTGGAGCCAGATTCTGAAGTTTTAATTTTTTCGGATATGTATTTGGAAAAATCAGCTAAAGATTATACTAAATTCGAACCAGATAAATGGTTTGACTGGGAAAAACTAATACCAATTCGATAATCATTTTAATTATTTAATACCTTAATTTAATGTCTAAATTAAAAATTGGAATAACTGGACAAGCCGGGTTTGTCGGTACTCATTTATACAATACACTTAGCCT
>JARGGF010001147.1 GCA_029210905.1 Bacteroidales bacterium
TGTTTTTAAAGAAAAAAAACAAAACCTGTTGAAAATTCCGGGTATTGGAAAATTGCTTGCTGAAGAAGTATTCAATAAGGAAGTTCATATTAGAACAGAAGAAGAAATCAAATTTATTGAAAAACATAGGATTCAGACTTTTTTCTTTACCGATAAAAATTACCCTCATCGGTTAAAACAATGCGAGGACTCTCCTATTCTTTTATATTACAAAGGTTCAAGTGATTTAAACCAGCAAAAAATAATAAGTATAGTTGGCACCCGCAAAGCGAGCCAGTATGGTCTTGAAAATTGCAAAAAATTAATTGCCGACTTATCAGAAAAAGGATATAATATTCTCATAGTAAGCGGATTAGCCTACGGGATTGATGTAGCCGCACATAAATCGGCTTTAAAATCAGGACAGGAAACAATTGCAGTGCTGGGCCATGGTTTGAATATGATTTATCCTGCTGCACACCGAAACAT
The DNA here is from genome assembly GCA_029210905.1 of Bacteroidales bacterium. GTDB lineage: Bacteria > Bacteroidota > Bacteroidia > Bacteroidales > NBLH01 > NBLH01. Next base: position 469 of record JARGGF010001147.1, read on the forward strand.
TGCTCAAGATATTGTAAAGCAGGGCGGTCTGCTCACTGAGCTTTCCAGTTCTGCAGTTCTGGATCCTGGGCATTTTGTAAAAAGAAACCGTATAATTGCTGGTTTGGCGGATGCAACCATAGTAATAGAATCCGGTAAAAAAGGTGGTTCTTTGATAACTGCAAAAATTGCAAATGACTACCATAAAGATGTTTTTGCATTTCCTGGAAGGGTTAATGATAAATATTCAGAGGGATGCAATAAACTCATAAAAACAAATCAGGCATCGCTCATTGAAAGTGCCGAAGATATTGAATATTTATTGGGATGGTCGGCACCAAAAAAAGGTGAAGCCACACAAAGTCAACTTTTTATTGAACTCAACAAAGAAGAAGAATTAGTAGTTAACTACCTGAAAGAGCATGGAAAAACTACCCTTGATATATTAGCGGTTCAATCTAACATGCCAGTAAGTAAAATTTCTTCCATTCTGCTAAAGCTCGAGTTTGCAGGTGCCGTTTCTTGTTATCCCGGAAAAGTATTTGCTGCCACCGGCTAAATTAAGTCTTCAACATCTTGCTCTCTATCAATTTGTTCCATAATTACACCCAGGTTTTTTTTCCCGTCAATCTTTACTATCAAATCTTCCTCAAATTCTATATGTCGCAGGTATTCATCTTCCCAAACTGCCATTTTATGGTCAAGGCGTTCAATGTCATAATACCCATCATTTGCGTAAGGATTAATAGTAAGGTATCCCACCCTAAAAGATGTCAAATTCTGGAAGAAATGTGTGCCCTGGCTTGGCTCAATTCTGTAATCAGGCAGGCCTGCCTCAATAATAACTTTGGCTGCAGAAATGTTTGCCCATTTTACCGGAATACCAAGCCAATGATCCGCGGAACCCCATCGCCCCGGACCAATAAGAATATAATTTTTGCCATCGCGAACGAATTTATCGTTTAGTAAGTTAATTCTTTTGGCAATCTCAGGATTTCGGGCAGCATCAAAGGAATCTGTTTTTACATACACTATGTCTTTAAGGTTTTTCATTTCGCCATTTCCCAGGGCCCTTTTTGAGTAAATAAGGGTTTCATCTTCTGGGATTTCTTCAAGCTTGCTTGCCAGGGTTTCACTATTCTCAACAATAGGCCTAACCTGCAGCAGGTTAAAACTTGCAAGTTTATTTGGTTGACCAGGTATATTCATTGCAAATTCTATTTCAACAGAAACATTCATTGCCTTGTGAGCAATTTCACAAACAGTTTGCAATATTCTGGCTAAAGGATAAGATTCATATTTTAAAATGTTTGCA
>JARGGF010001148.1 GCA_029210905.1 Bacteroidales bacterium
CACAGGTTGGACTAAAAGGGGTGAAAAGCAAGGAAACTACCGAAGGTATGGTAGACGCTTATTCAGGAAAATATGCAGTTGCAGTTCCTGTAAAACAGGATGAAGATTATTTACTTACTGTAAAAAAAGACAAATACTTTTTTAATTCTAAATTTATTGACCCAAATGATGATAAATATGAGCCACCTACTACAGTAAATATGAAAATAGAACAGGTAGAGAAAGGTAAACCTGTTAGGCTCGAAAATGTAAATTTTGCAACAGGATCCTATCAGCTTGATGAAATTGGTAAGTCAAATATCAACCAGCTGATTGAATTTATGAAAGTGAACCGGGATGTAAAAATTTCGTTGCATGGCCATACTGATAATATGGGAGGCCCTGAATATAATGAAACATTATCCCAGCTTCGTGTTCAGTCTGTCAGAAATTACATGCACAGCCAGGGAATTGATTCAAGAAGGATTAGTTACAAAGGATTTGGCGAAAGAAAACCTATTGGAAGTAACCTCTCAAAAAAAGGACGGGCACTTAACAGGCGGGTAGAATTTATTATACTTTAATAAAAAAACCTCCGCATGGGAGGTTTTGATATTTTGAAAAGATTAAAATCTTTTTTCTTTGATTCTTGCTTTTTTACCGGTAAGCCCTCTAAAGTAGAAAATTCTTGACCTGCGAACTTTACCTTTTTTGTTCAATTCAATTTTATCAATGAATGGAGAGTATACAGGGAAAATTCTTTCTACACCAATGTTTCCGGACATTTTTCTAACTGTAAAGGTTTCAGTAGCTCCTGAACCCCGGCGCTGAAGTACCACACCTCTGTACTGCTGGATTCTTTCCTTATTTCCCTCTTTGATTTTATAATGTACGGTTATGGTGTCTCCGCTGCTGAATGCGGGAAGCTCAGTATTATTTGCCGCAAACTCGTTTTCAACAATTTTAATTAATTCCATGCTCTATTTCTGTTAAGATTACGCTTCAAAATTCAGGCTGCAATATTACAACTTTTTTTTTAAATAAAAGAATTGTAGGTGAAATTAATGCAGAAAAATGTATAATATAATGGTAATTTTAGTGTGTTCCTGATTTTATATCCATTGTTGATTATTTAACAAATTTGTCTTTATTCATTATGTCATTGGTCATTGGTCATTAAATAACAATTAGGATTGACTTTGATAAATTCTGAACCCACTAAAACAGTTAGTCTGTATATGCAAATCGCAGGCATGCGTAACTTATTGATAATATTGTTAAATTGTTAAATTGCTATATTGTTTAATTTCAGCAATTTAACAATATAGCAATTTAATTATTCATTTACCAAAGAAGAATTATTTGGCATGTTCCAATTTTTTTACAAGTTCTGTTTTTAATTCACAGATATTCAGGGCTTTGTGATAAAAAAATCGATATCATCTGGTAAAGCAGTAGCTAATAATATTGGCACCCATTTTAAGGGCTTCAAGGTGTTTTTCTTCAGAATCCTTGTGAACTTCTGTGTCTTCCCAGCCATCGCCTAAATCGCTTTCGTAGGTATAAAAACAAACCAATTGGCCCTGGTAGATTAAGCCAAAACCCTGAGGCCGTTTTCCATCATGTTCATGAATTTTTGGAAGGCCATCTTTAAAGTGATATTTCTGTTCATAAATAGGATGCGTAAAAGGGAGTTCAACAAAATCCAGTTCAGGAAATACTTTTTTCATTTCCCTGCGTACATAAGTATCCATGCCATAATTATCAT
>JARGGF010001149.1 GCA_029210905.1 Bacteroidales bacterium
TGTTCCACCGAATGGGTGAGGTGGAACGCTTACATATACTTAATCGATTGAGCAGAACTTTTCTCATGAGTGTTAACTAATAATCGCTCAATTTGGGTATAAAACAGATTCGTACAAATTAACGCTGCTGTTACTTTAAACCAAACTTATTTTCATCATATTTGTCCGGCCACGAGAGTTTAGTGGTGTACTTCCTGTATGCACAACAATATCTCCATCTGAAACGAGACCCTCATTTTTAAGAATTTTTAGTGAATCTTCTATAGCACTATCAATCTGGTCATAGTTTTCAACAAAAAAAGATTCTACGCCCCAGACCAGGGAAAGTTTACATAAAAGTCTGGGATTATTTGTAAAGGAATATATTTTAGCTTTCGATCTATTCGCGGACAACCTATAAGCAGTATAGCCTGAATGGGTGAATGCTACAATTGCTTTTGCTTTTATTTGTGAGGCCATTAAGCTGGCATTATAACAAATTGAATTGGCAATAAAACCAGGCACTCCTTCCATTGGCAAATGCTGTCGGTTGAAAGGTTTTCCATATTGTTCAGTATGAGAAATTATTTTTTGCATGTTTAGAATTGTTTCCACCGGATATCTTCCAACTGAAGTTTCGCCGCTGAGCATCAATGCATCTGCGCCATCAAGCACGGCATTGGCTACATCGTTTGCTTCTGCCCTGGTTGGGCTGAAATTTGTAATCATACTTTCCATCATCTGCGTGGCAATAATTACCGGCTTTGATTTTTCAATACATTTGTTGACAAGTTGTTTCTGAGTTAAAGGCACTTCGTTAAAAGGTATTTCAACACCTAAATCGCCACGGGCAACCATTACACCGTCAGTAAGATCAATTATTTCATCTATTTCCTTCAGCGCTTCTGGTTTTTCTATTTTAGCAATGACGCCGGCATGTCCATGTTTTTTCTTAATAAGCTCTTTTAAATCAATAATATCAGAGGCCTTTCGCACAAATGAAAGTGCAATCCAATCGACACCATTGTCAAGGGCAAAATTTGCATTTGAAATGTCGGCAGGCATTAAACAGGGCAAAGAAACCTGCGTGTTTGGTAAGTTTACACCTTTTTTCGAAGAAAGTGGTCCACCGTAAATTACTTTTGCTTTAACTGTATCGATCTTATTTGTTTCAATTACTTCAAGTTTAATTTTACCATCATCAATCAAAATAAATTCTCCAACGTTTACATCTTGCGAGAATTCCTTGTAGCTCATGTAAATGCGTTCCTTTGTTCCAATACATTTTTCAGCAACAAAGGTTATTATTTCACCTGAAATAAGGTCAATGCAATTGTTTTCAATTTCTCCCACACGAAGTTTTGGTCCCTGTAAATCAGCCAGGATGGCAACGTTTGTAAGCAGTTCTTCATTTAACTCCCTAATAAGCTTAATCAAGCGTAATGCATCTTCCTGCTTAGAATGTGAAAAATTCAGCCTAAAGACATCAACACCTTGTTCAATCATTCCCTTTAATACCTCTTTTGATGATGAAGCAGGACCAAGCGTTGCAACAATTTTAGTATGTGATTCTTTGTTTTTCATAACCTGTTGTTTATATGTCTTTTTGAGTGAATGTTATTTATTTAATGTAAATCTAATTTATTTTTAGGAAAATGGCAAATAAACTATCATCCTAAAAAAAAACAACTAAACATCACATAATGAGATTGTTAATATATTTACGCTAGTTTTCATTTTTATTTATTAATCGCAATTAAATACGG
>JARGGF010000114.1 GCA_029210905.1 Bacteroidales bacterium
AATAAACAATCAGTATCAAAAGAAGCCTTCTCATATATTCAGAAGGCTAATTTCATGATATTGATACCTTCTATAGCTGTCTACTCTGAATTGTTGAACACAAATTTTTTCAAAAGAGGGAATAAAAAAACAAAAATAGATTCCTTAGAAAAATTGTTGAAATTAGAAATAATTAGAATGATAGATGATTCAGTTTATAGAGATGAAGCATTAACTATTACGTTAAAAGAAGGTAAAAGATGTAGAAATATTAGTTTTGTAGATAATATTATAAGGTTAATTGCCAGAGATTTGAAAAATGATATAAAATTTTTCATTGGTTTTGATAAAATACTTTTGAGGGAATGTGAAAAGTATGTCACGATCTATGAAAAATGTTATCAAGCCTGATGGCGAAATTCCAAAATTTATAGAGTGAAATGTTCAATTATAACAAAATATTTAGTATCATCATCAGAAAGCATGTAAATATTAAAATTAAAAAGATATGGAAATCGTCTTATAATGTCTTTTTGTTAAAAAAATTATTAGTATTAAATTCCCTGCACTAAATATTTCTTGATTGGTCCCCATCAGTACATTTTATCGAAAAAGGTTTCCTATCGATGCATCATGCAGGATGAAGAATCAGGTTAGACCAAGAACATCATTCAAAAATGCAATATTACATTTTATATTTTAGTTGATTATTATTCACCTTGCACTATAATAATATAAATGATGGGAAAATCACTTTTTTTTTGTGTAGGGCGGTTTGAAATTCTATATCCTTGGCTTTGATGGTACATTTGAAATGTGGATCATATTGTTCAATTCCAATAATATTTTACCAGAAATTACTTACTCTGTTTATTAATCTGCAAGAAGATATAATTCATTTACTATTAATAATAAAAGTGAATAAATTATATTTAAATACTATGAGAAAAATTAATAAATGTATAATATGGATAATTTTATAAACCAATTTCCTGAACAAGCGGCCCGAGACAATATCGATAAACAGCTTAGTGCTGCCGGATGGGCAGTACAGGATAAAGATAAAATTGACTGGGATAAAAGTATTGGCATAGCTATCCGCGGATATCTGACTGAGGTTGGGCCTACTGATTATGTATTATTCGTTGAAAGAAAACCTGTAGGAATAATAGAAGCAAAAAAAGAAGACGAGGGATTAAAACTTATTTCTCATGAACTCCAAGCGGAATATTATGCAAAAAGTAAACTTAAATACCTTGACAATGACCCGCTTCCATTTGTTTATGAAAGTACAGGAACAATAACCCGATTTACTGATTGTAGAGACCCAAATCCGCGTTCAAGACCTGTATTTACTTTTCACAGACCTGAAACCTTCAATGCATGGCTGAAGGATGGCAAATCATTAAGAGCAAGACTGCATGATATCCCCGAACTTCCAGAATTCAATTTAAGAGAATGCCAGATAAAGGCAATCGTAAATCTTGAAAAATCTTTCAAGGATAACAAGCCACTATCTTTGGTCCAGATGGCTACAGGTTCTGGTAAAACGTACACAGCGATTACATCTATCTACCGTTTGCTAAAGTTTGCTGATGCAAAACGCATATTATTTTTAGTTGATACCAAAAACCTCGGAGAACAGGCAGAACAGGAGCTTATGGCATATCAGCCACCTGACGACAACCGCAAATTTATTGAACTTTATAATGTTCAACGTTTGCACTCAAACTATATTTCACCAGACAGCCATGTGTGCATCAGTACTATCCAAAGGCTCTATTCTATTTTAAAAGGTGAAGAACTGGACGAAGAGGCAGAGGAAACAAATCCAAATGAGGTTAAATGGGAATCGAAAGAACCTATGCCAGTTGTTTATGATAGAAATATACCGATTGAATTCTTCGATTTTATTGTAATAGATGAGTGTCACCGTTCAATCTACAATGTGTGGAAACAGGTGCTTGAGTATTTTGATGCCTTTTTGGTTGGATTAACCGCTACACCCGATAAAAGGACTTTTGGGTTTTTCCATGAAAATGTTGTGAGTGAATATTCACACGAGGAAGCGGTAGCAGACGGTGTAAATGTTGGATATGATGTTTACATAATTGAGACTGAAATTTCACAAAATGGGGCTAATATAAGAGCCAATGAATTTGTGGATAAACGCGAAAGACTAAGCAGAAGGGAACGAAGGGGACAACTGGATGAAGATGTATCTTACTCCAAAAAGGATCTGGATAAAGATGTTGTGAATCCCAGTCAGATCAGAAATATCATCCGTGCTTTTAAAAATAAATTGCCTGAGATATTTCCGGGTAGAAAAGAAGTCCCAAAGACGTTAATTTTTGCAAAAACCGATAGCCATGCTGATGATATTATTCAGATAGTCAGGGAAGAATTCAATGAAGGTAATGAGTTTTGTAAGAAAATCACTTATAAAACTGAAGAAGACCCGAAATCTGTACTCTCACAGTTTAGAAATGCTTATAATCCGAGAATTGCCGTTACTGTGGCTATGGTCTCTGTAGGTACTGATGTTAAACCTCTGGAGTGTTTGCTTTTTATGCGTGATGTAAAAAGCAAAGGCTACTTTGAGCAGATGAAAGGACGCGGTACCCGCACATTCGGATATGATGATTTGAAAAAGGTTACTCCTTCGGCGTTTTCAGCAAAGACACATTTTGTTGTTGTGGATGCCATAGGAGTTACAAAATCAGTCAAAACCGACAGCCGTCCTCTTGAACGAAAACGTGCCAGTTCGATGAAGGAGCTACTGAATGCTGTAACTATGGGAGCCAAGGATGAAGATCTGTTCACTTCACTTGCAAGCCGTCTTACCAGACTGGAAAAGCAACTTACTAACAAGGAAAAAGAAACATTTGAAGAAAAGGCAAACGGCAAGACTATTAATCAAACTGTAAAAGACCTGTTGAATGCTTATAACCCTGATAAAATCGAAGATGAAGCTGAGGAGTTGAAGAGGGCAAACCCTGAGATAACAACAACCCAGGCTCATGAGATGGCAAAGGAAAATTTAAGCAAAACGGCAAGTTCAACTTTTAGCGGAGAACTTAATGGATACATTGAAAATGTTCGCAGGGTTCATGAACAGATTATTGATATTGTGAATATTGATGAAGTCACAAAAGCGGAATGGGGGGATGATGCGGCAGATAAAGCCAGAGAAATTATAAATGATTTTTCTGAGTACATGGAAGAGCATAAGGATGAGATAATGGCGCTTACCATTTTCTATAATCAGCCGTATAAACTCAGAGATTTGACTTCCAGTATGGTAAAAGATGTTCTTGAAAAATTGAAAATGGATAAACCTTTGCTTGCACCGCTTTATGTATGGCAGGCATACGAGCAACTTGAAAAGGTGAACGGTAAAAGCCCGAAAAATGAATTGGTGGCTCTTGTTTCCCTAATACGCAGAGTAACCGGTATTGATGATAAACTGACTGCCTACGATAAAATAGTGGACAGGAATTTCCAGAAATGGGTATTTGAAAAACAAGCCGGTGCATTAAAGTTTAATGAAGAGCAGATGAACTGGCTGAGAATGATGAAAGAACATATTGCAACAAGTTTTCATATTGAAGTGGATGATCTAGATTACACACCATTTGATGCACATGGAGGCCGTGGCATGATGTATCAGCTCTTTGGGAATGGAATGAATGCAGTTATTAGTGAAATGAATGCAGCATTGGCGGCGGCGTAGGATGGAATTTGATGAATACATTAGATCTGATTGGTCTGAGGTAAAGCTTGGAGAAATCTGCGAAAAAGCTGCTAAAATAAAACGTAAAGAAGTAAATCCTGATGAAGAGTTTATTTATTTGGACATTGGTGGTATTGATAATCAATCATACCGCATTGTAGGTTACAAAAAGTATCATTGGAAAGATGCTCCTTCAAGGGCACAACAGATTGTTAAAGTTGATGATACTCTTTTTTCCACAGTTCGAACGTATCTGAAGAATATTGCAATTGTTGATAATCCAATGTATGAAAATCAAGTATGTTCTTCTGGTTTCACTGTATTAAGAGCTATAAATGGGCTAGCTGACTCTAAATTTTTATTTGCTTTTTCATTATTCGAGGGTTTTCTTAGACCTCTAAACAAATTACAGACAGGCACTTCTTATCCTGCGGTGCGAGATAAAGATGTTTTTGGTCAGATTATTCCTCTCCCACCAATTCCCGAACAACGAGCTATAGTCTCCAAAATCGAACAGCTTTTTAGTGATCTGGACAACGGCATAAATAACTTTAAAAATGCGCAAGAGCAGCTTAGAATATACCGCCAAGCTGTTTTGAAAAAAGCGTTTGAAGGAGAGTTTACCAAAAAGTGGCGAGAAGAACAGACTAATCTACTTTCAGCCAAAGAACTGCTTCATCAGATTATAGAAGAACGGGAAAAACATTATCAAAAACAACTGGACGAGTGGAAATCGGCGCTTAAATATTGGGAAGATAATGGAAAGGAAGGAAAGAAAACGACAAAACCCAATAAATTGAAAGACGTTCCACAAATAGAAAATAATGAGTATCAAGATTTTGATATACTTCCAGATAATTGGACGTGGACTAGACTTGCTAGTTGTGTTGTAGATTCTCAATCAAATATTGTGGATGGTCCTTTTGGTTCCAATTTACAATCTGCAGAATATGTTAAAGAAGGCAAACCTGTGTTAATGATTCAAAACATTAAAGCAAATCAATTTATCGATAAAAGAATCAAATATGTAACAGAGAAAAAGTTCAATTCTCTTCTCAGGCACCAATTTACTAATGGTGATTTAATTGTTACAAAATTAGGCGATCCTTTAGGTCTATGCTGCAGAGTGCCAAAAAGGTTTAATGAAGGTGTAATTGTTGCAGATTTGATTCGAATAAAACCTTCATCTGAAAATATTAACTATGATTGGTTAATGTACTTAATAAACAGTCAAATTCTTCAAGGACAATTTAGAAAAATCACCAAAGGAACTACCAGACCGAGAATGAATCTTACTATTATGAGAAATGTGATTTTACCTTTATGTTCAAAAGAAGAACAATCTCAAATCGTCCAAGAAATCGAAACTCGCCTCTCAATCTGTGACAAAATGGAAGCAACCATTGCAGAATCTCTACAAAAAGCAGAAGCCTTGCGCCAGAGCATCTTAAAAAAAGCATTTGAGGGTAAACTTCTCAACGAAACAGAGCTGGAAGAAGCTCGTAACGCCCCGGATTGGGAGCCTGCGAAGAAGCTACTGGAGAGAATTAAGGCGGAGAAAAAAATTAGTAGGGTGAAATAATTATGAAAAATGTAGAAACCGCAGATAGAATACATTTAGGGAGTCTTATTGATGAATTGAAAAAAGGTAAATACGTTATTCCAGATTTCCAGCGTGAGTTTGAATGGGATCCGAAAGACGTACTTGACTTAATACAGTCTATTTTTATGGATTATTATGTTGGCACACTTCTTTTTTGGAAAGGGAGTAAGGAGAACTACAAAGTCTTAAGCTGTGAATCTACTTATGGATTCATAGGCAAACCTGACCCGCAACATATTGTACTGGACGGTCAACAACGCCTAACTGCTATTTATTACGCTTTTTTCAAACCAGATAAACCCTTTCCCGGCAGGAAAAACCCAATAGCTTTTTGGATAAATATAAATAATATATTGGAAGACGATTTTGAAAATGCATTTTTCTATGACCGCATTACATATCGTTATCAATATATTTTAGACCACAAAGAAGAGCAGTATAAAAGACATCTTTTCCCTCTTGCAGAAATGCAGGACGGCTCGTGGGGTACCAGTGACTGGATAAAAGGATATCGCGACTATTGGCAGGACCAAGTTGAAGATGAAACTGGCGATATAGAGGAAAGCCAAAAGGCGATAAAAGAATATCAACGATATGCCGATCAAGCTAAGGAATTTAGAGAAATAATAGAAGAACTTCTAAATAAATACTATATCAGTTATATTGAACTGGACCGGGATATTGATGTGGCCAAGGTATGCGACATTTTTACCAAAGTCAATAGCAAAGGGGTACAACTCGATATTTTTGACTTGTTAAATGCTATGTTAAGGCCAAAGAATATACTTCTGAAAAATATGTGGCGGGATGCAGAACAAAGATTAAATTTTACTGCTCAAAAGAAAATGAAGATTTACATTCTTCAAGTAATGTCTATTTTGGAACAATCTTACTGCTCTTCAAAATACTTATATTATCTAGTTCCGGAATCGATTAAAACAGTAAAAAAACCGGATAGTACAAAGGAAAAGATATCCTTAGTTAATACTTCAGAAGAGTTTATAGATAAATGGAATAACGCTGTAAATGCTTTGGAAAAAGCCATTAAAACCTTAAAGAATCCAAGTGATTTTGGCACCATCCAATCCAATTTTGTACCATATCCATCGATTATACCTGTTTTTGCATCCATAAAAACATTTGTAGAATCTTCTGATTTCAAAAATAAGCTGGATATTCAGTCTAAAATTCGTAAGTGGTATTGGGCCTCGATTTTTACCAATCGCTATTCAAGTGCTGTTGAATCCACTTCAGCAAAAGATTTTCAGGATTTAAAAGAATGGTTTACAGATGATGATGCTGAGCCAGAAATAATTGCTGAATTTATTTCAACTTATAAATCAATTAATTTATTGACAGATAATCAAAAAGGATCAGCCATTTATAATTCCATTATTAATCTTTTAGTGATTAATGAAGCTCGTGACTGGGCAAGCTTTGAATTGCCGGAATTCGATAACATAGACGATCATCACATAGTTCCAGGTTCCGTTTTTCGTGAAGAAGGCGGACCTGCAATTAACAGTGTTTTAAATCGCACCCTTCTTACCTCTTCCACCAACCGACACATTATCAACAGCAGGATGCCTAATGAATATTTAAAAGAAATGCTTGAAAACAATGACCCTAAAAAAGTATATGATGTATTATCCTCACATTTAATTAGCAAAAAAGCCGTTGAAATATTGTTGAAAGAACCATTTACAAAAGCTGATTTTGATTCCTTTTTAGAAGAACGGCAAAATACAATCAAAGATGCAATAGAAAACATATTGATTAAAGAAAAAGTTGAGATTCCAATTGTTCTTCAAGAATTAAATAGCAAAATTGAAAAAATAGAATTGGCTCTCCGAGAGTTAATTATAGAAAAATCGGGAAATTCTTATGAAAATTATAAAACAAGAACTCCCGGACATATTCAAGACAAAATAAAGAAAAGAATCAACACAGAATTAAAGAAGAAACCTCATTTATCATTAGAAGATTTCAATTCATTTGATAAGCTTGTTCAATATTTTGATTTATTTGAATATTATGACCTAATTGTTTCAAAAATGAATTGGTCAAGCTTTGAGGCGATATTCGAAAGTAAGGAACAGTTACAATCAAGATTTAATCAACTATCCACTTTGCGTAATGCTATCAGGCATACGCGAGAGGTTTCTTCTATAGAAAAACTTGATGGGGAAGCGGCAATTGCATGGTTTACTGAAATATTGGATTAATTATGACTAAAACAAGTGCCATAATATCAAAAGTATGGAGTTACGCACACGTACTCCGCGATGCTGGTGTCGGTTACGGCGACTATTTGGAACAATTGACATATCTGCTTTTTCTAAAAATGGCAGATGAATATTCAAAACCACCGTATGACCGTAAACTGCCTATTCCAGAAAAATATGAATGGGAAAATCTTATATCAAAAAATGGTGCCGATTTAGAATCCCATTATACAGAACTTCTTCGTGAATTAAGTCAAGCTAAGGGCATTCTTGGACAGATATTTACAAAATCACAAAACAAGATACAAGACCCTGCTATGCTATATCGTGTCATAAACATGATCGATAAGGAAAACTGGAGTTTGATGGGTGCTGATGTTAAGGGGAAAATCTATGAAGGACTGCTCGAAAAAAATGCAGAAGACGTGAAATCCGGAGCAGGTCAATATTTCACTCCCCGTTCGCTTATCATGGCAATGGTTGAATGCATTCATCCAGAACCTGAAAAAACAATCTGCGACCCTGCATGTGGGACTGGAGGATTTTTCCTTGCATCGTATGATTTTATTAGCAATCCGGAAAATTATCGTTTGAATAAAGAGCAAAAGCAGTTTCTCAAAGACGAGACATTTTCAGGAAATGAGATTGTTGCAGGCGCAAGAAGAATGTGTCTTATGAATATGTTCCTTCATAATATTGGAGAGATTGATGGTGAATCTTATGTATCATCAACGGATTCACTTATATCCGATCCAGGCGACCGATATGATTATGTGCTGACCAATCCTCCTTTTGGAAAAAAAAGCAGTATGTCTTTTACAAACGAAGAAGGAGACCAGGAAAAAGAAGAGCTTGTTTATAATCGCCAGGATTTCTGGGCAAGTACTTCTAACAAACAATTAAACTTTTTACAACATATCCATACAATCTTAAAAATAGACGGGCAAGCAGCGGTTGTTTTGCCTGATAATGTACTCTTTGAAGGGGGTTCTGGAGAAATTGTCCGTAAAAAAATGCTTGAAACAACAGATTTGCACACAATTTTGAGACTTCCAACAGGAGTTTTTTACAAACAGGGTGTAAAAGCAAATGTGCTGTTTTTTGATAATAAACCGGCAAGTAAAGACCCATGGACAAAAGAGGTCTGGATTTATGATTTCCGTACAAATGTTCATTTTACACTGAAAAAGAACCCCCTGAAATTAGAGGATTTAAAGGATTTTATTAGCTGTTACAATCCAGAAAACAGGCATGAGAGAAAAGAAACATGGTCCGAAGACAATCCTAATGGACGCTTGAGGAAATTCACTTATGAGGAAATAGTTTCACGAGATAAAACTAATCTTGATATTTTCTGGGTAAAAGATGAAAGTCTGGCTGATTTGGATAACTTGCCTGACCCGGATATATTAGCAAATGAGATTATTGAAAATGTAGAAGCCGGACTTGAAAGTTTTAGAGAAATAGTTGAAACGATAAATGGTGGATGAGAATCTTACTTACAAAATAAGTCCCAATTTCCTGTACAATAAAAATTTCATGGGAACTCAGGAATG
>JARGGF010001150.1 GCA_029210905.1 Bacteroidales bacterium
ATTTCATGGAAGGCTACCCGGTAAAATTTCATAAATTTTCGGAGCTAAGAATTGAAGCAAAATGCTCACATTTTGGTACTTGTGGCGGCTGCAAGTGGCAAAGTTTACCATATAGCAAACAATTGGAGTATAAACATAAGCAGGTAGTAGATCAATTAACCCATATTGGCAAGATTGAACTGCCAGATGCTGAGTATATTTTGGGTTCTGAAAAAGAATTTTATTATAGAAACAAGCTGGAATTTACTTTTTCGAACAAGCGATGGCTAACTACTGAAGAAATTAGCGATAATGAAATCAAAGACATGGATGCCCTGGGCTTTCATATTCCAGGCAAATTTGATAAAATATTAGATGTAAGTCATTGTTATCTGCAGGGTGATCCTTCAAATGATATTCGATTGGCAGTTAAACAATTTGCTAAAGAAAACGGCCTAAGCTTTTTTGATTTGCGCGAGCAACAAGGATTTTTGCGTAATATAATTATACGTACAACAACTACCGGTGATGTTATGGTTATTTTGTCCTTTTTTCACGAAGATAAGGATAACAGGGAAGCCTTACTTAACTTTCTGGCAGCTAAATTTCCACAAATCAGTGCTTTAATGTATGTAATCAATCCAAAGAAAAATGACACCATCACTGATTTGGATGTAAAGCACTTTAAGGGTAATGATCATATTATTGAAGATATGGAAGGGTTAAAATTTAAGATTGGCCCAAAATCTTTTTACCAAACCAATTCCGAACAGGCTTACCGCTTATATTGTCTCACTCGGGAATATGCTGACTTGAAGGGTAATGAAATAGTTTATGATTTATATACAGGAACAGGTACTATTGCCAATTTTATTGCTAAAAGTGCTAAAAAGGTGGTTGGTATTGAATATGTACCCGAAGCTATTGATGATGCCAGAGAAAATTCAAAATTAAATGGCATAACAAACACCGTTTTTTATGCAGGCGACATGAAAGATGTTCTAAACCAGGAGTTTATAACAAAGAATGGAAATCCGGATGTTATCATACTTGATCCCCCCAGGGCTGGTGTTCACAAGGATGTATTTGATGCAATACTCAAGACAAATGCAGAAAAAATTGTTTATGTTAGTTGCAATGCTGCTACACAGTCCCGTGATATTCAATTGTTAAGCAATTATTACAAAGTATTTAAATACAGGCCAGTAGACATGTTTCCTCAAACTGCACACGTAGAGAATGTTGCACTTTTAATAAAGATATAGGAGCCTTTAATTATCCTGGCAAGAAAAAAAATAATTGGCAGGACACTTTTTTTTCAATAATCTATATTAATAGATAAAAAGGGGAGGGGAATATTGTCATTTTCCACCCTTTTTAATCCTGCCAGAATTGAAAATTATTAGATTAATCCTCTGTTTCTTCTTTGTCTTCTTTTTCTTCAGTTTCTTTTGCCTCTTTTGTCTCTTTGAATAACTTAACACGAACAGCAGTTGGCCCTTTTTGTCCCATTTCCACTTCAAAAATAACCATGTTGTTATCTTTTATTTGATCAATAAGATTATTAGCGTGGACAAAAACACTCTCTTGTGTCTCCATATCTTTTATAAAACCATAACCCTTTGAATCGTTAAAAAAAGAAACAACACCTTTTCTTATAGGATCGTATTTTTCTTTAGATTCACGCGTAGGAACTCCAATTTCAATATCTTCAACCTTGATATTTTTTTTCTTTGCTGGATCCGGAGGGGTTGAAGTAATATT
>JARGGF010001151.1 GCA_029210905.1 Bacteroidales bacterium
GTAGCTATATTGGTATGTTTTTTTTCCTCGCTGCTCTTTTTTCATGTAATAACATTTCGCATAATATTGACAGAAAGGGTGAGGATGTTTTAGAGAGTCACAAAATATCAACCATTTCCTCAAACATTTCTTTTTGGGATACTGTTTACGTGCCAATGTATTCTGAGATTTACAGTAAGACCAAGGATGTAAAATTCAGATTAACGGCCACACTTAGCATTAGAAATACCAGCCTGGCAGACAGTATGTTTGTTGATAAAATTGATTACTACAACACTTCGGGCGAATTAGTAAGAAAATATTTGGAAAAACCTATCCATTTAAAGCCGATGGAAACCATCGATTATGTAATTGAAGAAGATGATGTGCTGGGAGGAACCGGGGCAAATTTCATCATAATCTGGGGGGCCAAAAGAAAAGACATTCGACCAATGTTTCAGGGGGTTATGATTTCTACTCACGGGCAGCAGGGTATTTCTTTCCTTACCAATGGCATTTCTATAAGCAGACGTAATAATTAAAAAAATGAGCAAAAAATTAAAACCACAGATTTTTATAGCTACTATATTTCTTGTTGTAGTTTTCACCATATCAGGCTTGATATCAATTATTGAATATCGGTATTTTAGTCGCTCCATTCACAGCCTGATTGAAGATAATTACAAGTCTATCCAGGCTTCAAAATCAATGCTGGAAGCTCTTGAAAGGGAGGATAGCGGAGTATTGCTTCTGCTTTTGGGTGATATGGGTGAAAGCCATAAAATATTAAACAACGCCGATAGCGCATTTTTGAAAGCATACTTAATAGCTGAAAACAACCTTACTGAAACAAATGAGGAAAAGTATGTAAAAAATATAAAAGAAAGTTATGCTGTATTTAAGACCAAATGGAAACAGCAAACTATTGGTTATAACCGGAAAGGTGATGTTATGTGGTATAAAAATGATATTCATCAATCCTTTGCCGACACAAAAAAAGCAGTTAACAGTTTAATGGATCTTAACCAGGAAAGTTTATACAACAGGGCGTCGGTTTTGAAAGAGAAATCAAGCAGAGCTTTTATGCCAGGCGTTGTTTCAATAATTGCTGCGCTTGTATTCTCTGTTTTGTTTAATTATATAATTGCACGGTACCTGGCTAATAGCTGAAAGGTTTGAAAATATCATGCTGTTTTTTTACTGATGAAATTAAAAGAAACCATAAGAAGCAAAGTCAGTCAGTAAACCATAAAAAAATCAGATCCAATTCAAATCATTCTCAAGTGGAAGCTTTTTAAGTAGATTAAAATAATTATGCAACATTTAAAAATATGACGAAATTACAGCCATTTTCAGAAGTGCTTTCCAACATTATTTTACCATTTTGAGCCTCAATAAATTCCTTACTAATTGCCAATCCAAGACCTGTTCCTTCTTTTCTGGAGCCCGGTACCTGGAAATATTTGTTAAAAATTTTTTCTCTGTATTCGGGAGGTATTCCAGGGCCCTCATCGCGCACCGATATTTTTATTTTATTGTTTTCCACTGCAATTGCTAAAAATATTGAAGCGTTTTGGGGTGAATAACGGATTGCGTTTGAAATGATATTTGTTAAAACCCATGTTGTTTTTTCACTATCGGCCAGTACGTTTGGCAAATTTTCAATCCAATCGGTACAGAAAGTTATATTTTTCTGAACCGCTTGTGCCCTGTTGGCTTCCATTGCATAACTAAGTATTTTTACCGAATCGGCAGGTGTGATAG
>JARGGF010001152.1 GCA_029210905.1 Bacteroidales bacterium
TTATCGTCTAAATAATATCTATAGCCTTTTTTTGCAAGCCTTATAAAATACCAGGGTTGATCAAGTTCTTGTTCATAAATAACTTTGCTCATTTCGAGCGGATCGTTTTTATCAAACGAAAATATTACAAGAATTTTCTTATCTGATTCCCTGTTTTTAAGCACAAATGCAGCATCCCATCTAAAATCTCCATCAAAATCAGCAAATGCAGAATAATTAAACCTTGAACCTTTGGGTTCACTATAAACCTGGTAAACATCTTTATTTGCCACTTCACCAAAAATGTCCATTTGGATATCTTCAGGAATATAAGTTATCCAGTCTTTTGATTCTATGTATCTAATTAAAGCAAGCTTATATTTTGAGTTTGTAAGTGTTTTAGCAGTATTATCATCTCCAAACAAACCTTCAATGGCATAATATGTAGCAGGATCTGCAATAAATTTATTTGCTACGTATCCTTTCTGCCCATCAATTAGTACTTCTGCCCAATCGTCCTTAATTTCGTAAACCAACAACTTAGTACCATAATCAATTTTACCCATTTTCAGGGATTTAATGTCCGGAGTAGCCCTTACATTAACCCACTCTGAAATAACATACATTTCAGATGCAGAAAGATCTTTACTTAAAATATGCAAAAGTGGCCCTAATACCAGATATATTATAAAAAGTAATGGAATGGCCCCTAATATCAATCCTCCCAGAACTTTTTTCTTGTTATTTTTTTTCGAAGGGAAAGAATCAAGATCAAAATCGTTATTGTCCATAGATATTATGATATTATTTTGAAGTTTACTATTTCACGAAGTATTGCAAAGCCCTTGGTTGAATATTTTCAAAATTAAGTAATAATATTAGAAAGTTAAAAAATAACTTTGGAAAGCCCTAAGTTTTTGTGATTTAATTCGGATAAAAATTTAAATAGTTACAGATTTAACATAATTTAGCACTTTTGAATTCAAATTGATAAATTATGAAAGAGATTAGGATAGAAGTCTGGGGTTTTATTTCACTTAGCAAAAAGCAGATATTGATATTTGAATTGGTATTTTTATCCCTATTTATTGGTCTCACAGCATTTCTTTTTTCATATAATTTTAAAACTCATTTAAACAATGTCAGC
The DNA here is from genome assembly GCA_029210905.1 of Bacteroidales bacterium. GTDB lineage: Bacteria > Bacteroidota > Bacteroidia > Bacteroidales > NBLH01 > NBLH01. Next base: position 1,127 of record JARGGF010001152.1, read on the forward strand.
TATAATTTTCATGCCACCTATGCCAAATATTTTAGCCTGGCCTGCACATTTCTGATAATTATTGAGGCGCAATTTCTTTGGTCAAAATTTACCAAAACTCAATTAGAATACATTATTCTTCAAAACAAAAAAATTGAAAAACAGAATAATGCAATAACAGAACAAAATGCAGAACTGAAATCTCAGCAGGAAGAAATTCTGGTACAAAATGAGATGCTTTATGCCCAAAAAGAAGAAATTCTGGAAAAACAAAAAAAAATTGAAATACAAAATCGTGACATTAAAGACAGCATAGCCTATGCAAGCCGTATCCAAAACACATTGCTGCCAGCAAAAAAGAAAATAGACCGTTTGCTGGGAGACCATTTTTTGTTTTTTAAACCAAAAGATATAGTCAGCGGCGATTTTTATTGGGTTGAAGAATACGACAATAAAACTATTGTAGCTGTTGCAGATTGCACAGGACATGGTGTACCTGGTGCCTTTGTTAGTGTGATGGGCGTTTCTTTTCTGAATGAACTTGTATTATCTGCAAAAATTCTTAAAGAGTCTCTCAGCCCGGCAAAAATACTGGATGGACTACGCGAAAAAATGCTGCATTCTATTTCAAATACTG
>JARGGF010001153.1 GCA_029210905.1 Bacteroidales bacterium
TTGTCTTTCAAGGGTAACCAATACTTTATTATCATCGGTTACTACTGTGGTACCATCAATGTCTGTAGCTACATAAAAATTCCAGTCGAATTTTTTTGTATCCAGATTATAGGCATAAACACGCGAGCAGGCACCTATCACAATTTTATTGCCAATTAGAGTGGGTGAAGCCTCAGTAACAAAATTAACCCCGTGCAAAAGTACATCGCTATCGTTAAATAGTCGGTTTTCCCTGTATATCTTTGGTTGTAAAATATCATCCTTCAGTTGGGCATATTTATTATCGGGATTAAAAACAGTAAAAATGCCGTTCTCCAGACCTATGTAGGCAGTATCATTAACAACAATGGCAGAACCATCCACATCGCGACTGTAACTGTATGTCTGTTTCACATTCATACGCCACAATTCTTTGCCGGTAATCAAAGAAATTCCACGAAAACTCGGAATTACTTTTGCTTCCCAATCGTTTTTTGCGCCATAGCGACTGCCCTGCATAATTACAAAACGATTTTCAGGCAAATCAGGATCTGGGTTTTCCCAAATGGTACCTGTACCCTTTATAATGTCATCAAATTTGTAAGCCCAAGCTACTTTACCGGTTTTTGCGTCAATCTTGCGCAAATTGTAATCATAAGCCCCCTGAATGAGGTATGGTTTTCCTTTTTCTAAAAAAAGTAAAGGCTGGCCTGTCCATCCGGCACCAGTCCATATTCTGGGAACATCTTTCACAACACTTTTTCCACTTCCTAAACTTATTTTCCATATAAGCCTGAGGCGTTTAGGGGCATTTTCTCCGTAGTAATTCCGTTGTTCATTTCCACGAAAAGTCTTTACAATGATTTGGATACTATCTGCCTCCTGTGAAAATGCGGCAAAAGAATATAAAAATGCAATGACCAATGATAACTTTTTAAATATCATAATGATAGTTTAGTGCTTTAGAACTGGGAAAAAGTATTATGAATGATTAAGGCAAACTCACTTTCTTGAAAAAAGCATCAAATTTCCTGCTCCAATCCTGGAGCCATAGCCAATATCAAAAGGAAGCGGTTTGATATTTTCCCCTTTAGCATAAATTGCTTTTAATTTGGGCTGTTTTGCCCATCTGAAAGCATAAATTGGCCTCAAATACATTCCCCAAAACTGGTGGTTCCATATTTTTTCATCAAAATAACTGAATAAAATTCCGGAATCATCCTGAAGAATATATTTTGACTTTAAGGCTTCTTTTCTGATGGTGTTCAATATACTGCATAAATAGGAGGCTGCTTTTAAATAGGTGGCATCAAAATGTTGGTTTGCCAAAAATTTAGCAAGTCCTGGTGTCAGGTTCAGGTTTTTATCCGAGGCATCGTGCGAAAAATAGTATAAGGTACGCATGGTGGTATCCTTTTCTTTCATATATTTTATTTCAACGCCTGAAACATAACTGTCCCATGGGCTGTCCAAATCTTTTCGGCCTTTTAAAGATTCCACTATTTTACCGGTAGAATTTACAGTTACTTTTCTTACGTTATGAATCTCAAAATCAGCTTTTACCATCATCAACATAATTACCGGGGTAAGTCCTTTTAATTCCAGGCTGTTGGCAAAATCCTTATTCATATCGTTGGTCATAAAATATCCCCAGATAAAAATACTATCAAGCGATTGCCTTACTGCCTTGAAAAATGTACCTAATTCCTTATCATTTAAATCCTCTACTTTTGGCACATTGCCCACCCGTTCCAA
>JARGGF010001154.1 GCA_029210905.1 Bacteroidales bacterium
GTCCAGTTCAAGTTTATCTTTATAGGCATTACCAATGCCCTGATAATAATTTGCCAGCTCAGGATAATCGTCTCCAAATATTGCTTTCTGAATATCTATTGCTTTTTGATGATACTCAATGGCTTTATCATACAACGCCTTTTCTTTATAAATTATACCAAGGTTGTTATAAGACAGGGCTGTTTCAGGATGCATTTCGCCCAATATTTGTTTTCTGATTTCAAGTGCCTTTTGGTAATAATCCAGGGCCAAATCAAATTCTCCCTGCTCCGTATAAGCATTGCCCATATCATTAAACAGGTTTGAAGCAAAAACACTCTCTTTGTCGCCCAAACTCATTCTTATTGCCAAGGCTTTGTCATACAAATCAAGTGCAGTAAGTGCATCACCTTTATAAAAATATGCCCTGCCAAGATTATTGTATAGGTTAGCCAGATATTCATTGGATGCACCAAATTTCTCTACCGCAGTATTAATCTGACTGTTGAAAAACTGAATAGCTTCATCGATATGCCCACGAGAAAGAATGATTGATCCAACTTCATTGCTTACAATCAGGTAATTTTCCCAAACTTCATGTTTTTTAAATAATTCAGCCGATTTTGTTAAATAAAATGCTGCACTATCAAGATCAAATTTATTTTTAAACTCAACCCCTTTTGCATAATAATCAGAGGCAAGATCTGTTTCAGCCTCATAAGTTTGTGCTTTAATATTAGCCACAACCAAAAGCAAGGAAAAGGAAAGCAATAGATTGATTTTCATTTGTTTATTTTTTTATTGTTTTACTGGGTCAGACCTTCCTTCCCCGGTACTTTAGTACACCGGAAAGGGAACATTCACAGGATTAAGCGTTTACCCTCTACTTTAAGTATGCCGGATAATCATGTCCTTGTATGCTAATTAATCACCATGCCTTGCCCTGAATATCTGTGGATGTTTCATAAGTTGATTAATTAATATCCTTTTTATTGATATCTTAAAGATAGGAAAAATGAATTATTATTAAAAATCGATTCTTTTATAATATTTTTTTTATTATCGCATTAAGGGGTATTATCTTTTAAAGTGTTTATAATAAAGTACGCAAAATAGCTAAAATACGTATTATAAATTTTATGAAAAGGAAATTAGATAAAAACTTGTTCGCAAAATATTACTGGGGGCTTACAACTGAAAAAGAAAATAAAGAAGTTTTCGAATCTGAAGAGTCTGAAACCATGATGAAAAATGAATGGGACAATTTTCAGTTGGATAAAAAGAAGGAAGTTAGCGAATTTAATCAAGAAAAAGTAAAATTAGAAATAGACCGAAGAATAACTGCCCAAGATAAGTGGTCGAAAAATTTAACAACTTCTTTTATCAGGCTTTCGAAATATGCAGCAGCAATTCTTATTCCTTTGTTTATGGCAGGTTTGGTATATTATCTTGGATATTATCAGGATAAAAACAATGTTTCATGGGTTGAAAAACAAAGCTTAAAAGGAGAAAAACTGGAATTTAGTTTACCGGATGGTTCAAAAGTTTGGCTAAATTCTGACAGCAAATTATCTTATCCTGAAAAATTTACGGGCGAAAACAGACAAGTGAGTTTAGATGGAGAGGCCTATTTTGAAGTCATTCACCAAACAAGCCAGCCTTTTATTGTTAGTACCAACAAATTAGACATCAAAGTATTAGGAACCAGTTTTAACGTAAGATCGTATTTAAACGACAAGACCATTTCAACT
>JARGGF010001155.1 GCA_029210905.1 Bacteroidales bacterium
ATTGCATCTAAAAAATGATTTAATTGAAACCGCTACTTTTAAGCAACTCACGGAATTACTAGAACCTTCAGATTTATTGGTTTTTAACAATGCAAAGGTAATACAGGCCAGGCTAGGATTTAACAAAGAAACGGGAGCCGGAATTGAAATATTTTGTTTGGAACCCCGTCAACCATCTGATTATAACCTTGCTTTTCAGGCAAATGAAAGATGTGAATGGAAGTGCCTAGTAGGAAATCTTAAGAAATGGAAAGATGGAAAATTGTATAAAAATATAGAAATTAATGGCGTTTCTTACCGCCTTGAAGCTGAAAGAACAGGAAGTGAAGGAAATGCAGTTATCATCGAATTTAAATGGCAATGCGTTGATAAAAAGCACGATGGAACACTTTTATCGTTTGGAGAAATTCTGGAAAACACTGGTACCACACCTTTGCCGCCTTATTTAAATAGAAAAGCAGAGATAGAGGATAAAACCCGATACCAGACAATTTATGCAAAAAACAAAGGATCGGTGGCTGCCCCTACCGCTGGGTTGCATTTTACCGAAAATGTCTTTAAATCCCTTAGAGAAAAGGGCATCGATACCCAGAACATCACCTTACACGTTAGTGCTGGAACTTTTCGACCTGTAAAAAGTGAAACTATTGAAGGGCATGAGATGCATGAGGAGCATTTCGAAATTGAAAAATCATGCCTTGAAAATTTAATCAACCACAAAGGAAGATTTATAGCCGTAGGCACCACCTCAGTAAGAACACTTGAGAGCCTATACTGGATGGGAGTGAAACTAATAAAAAAAATGAAGGTTCCCTTTAAAGTTAGTCAATGGGAAGTTTATGAACAGACTTCGGAAATAAAACTTAGCGAAGCACTTATGGAACTCAAACTTTACATGGATTCCAATCATCTGACAGTGCTGCAAGCCACCACACAAATAATAATAGTTCCGGGTTATAATTTTAAGGTAATTAGCGGATTGGTTACAAATTTTCACCAACCACAAAGTACACTTTTATTACTGATAGCTGCAGTTATAGGAGACAAGTGGAAAGATGTTTACCATTACGCCCTTACAAATAATTATCGTTTTTTAAGTTATGGGGACAGTTCGCTGTTTTTAACTAATTAAAACTGATTTTTAGATAGTTTAATAAGTGATAATTGTCACATTTATAGATATTTAATAACTAATACCACAAAAACGAAGATGAGATTCTAAATTCAATATAAACAGCAATAAATAACTTTTCCCTGGTAAAATATTTACCTGATAAAAAGATATCGTAAATATATGTAGATTTTTTTTCGATTAGTCCAGTTTGGTATTAAACAAAGAGCCATTCTTACAACGGTTGAAGCGCAAAAAGTAATATTGATTTAAATTACAAATTAATCCCACCTATAACACTAATTATCAATAGATTATTCGTATATTACAAAAATCGCTTTCAGTATAGGATGTGAAAAAAAATGAAGGTTTGATTAGACATTTGAAGTAAGATCAGTTATTTTTTTCAGAAGTAATCCTTTTCCTATTATGATGCTTTACAACAAAAATTGCTGTAATTAAATTTTTTAATTCAATTAAGACTTAAAAGGATATAAATTTTAGATATATATTTATCAAACAACTATTTACAAATATAACATTTCGGATTTTAAATTTTAAGCGAAAATCAGCGCAAAAGTTGATCGTATAAGCTATTAGTAACCATATAC
>JARGGF010001156.1 GCA_029210905.1 Bacteroidales bacterium
TTAATAACAGCGGTTTCCTTGTAATCTTTTTCATGTGAACAAATAAATATGCCAACAAGTGCCTCGTCATTAATAACTTTATTAGAATCAAGGTATTCATGAGTAATTAATTCTTCGCCTTTTACTGCAGTTGAAAGAATATACAAGTTGCCTTTTCTTTCAAGCTGAACAATATTTGGAGCAGTAGCTGCTGATTTTATCTCATTGGTATTTCCGCCCTTTGTTTTGCGATACTGTATGGAAGTTAACCCATCATCATGCACTGTTCCGCTTATATGCTCAGAATCTTCGTCGGTAGTATTCCGCACCATCCAGCCAACTTTTCGGTGTGGATTTCTGGCCTTGCCAATAAAGGAAAATTCAAATTGTAGAATAAAATCACCTTTCATTTTATTATATGCAAAATGAAAAGCATCTTTTCCAAACCACATGTTTTCACCAGAACCTGATAATGTGTATACCTGATCTTCTGCATTGTATTCAGCAGAGCCCTTAATCAGGCATGTTCCTATATCTGCATTTGACTCGAAAATGCCAGTTTTTGAACTTTTTATTTCTGCACTATTATGGCAGTGAGAGCTGCTTAAAAGGAAGGTCACAATAGATGAACTTAAAAACATATTTTTGAAAAATTTTTTTATCATGATTTCTGGTTTTGAATGAACAAAAAACGAATATTATTTATTTGGCTATGAGTGAATTCTTGTAACATGTTATTTTTTAATAATAACAGTATCCCTGACTACAATTTGATTGTTAAACCAAGCTTCGGCGATAATTTTATCAGTTGTTATTTCAACATTATCCCACTGGAATCTGGTATTTCCTTTTGGACCTGCATTTTTGATTCTAGCTCCTAATGGATAGGCAATGGCGCCATTAAATAAAAGAACAGAATCGCAATTGCTGTATGCCCAAATGCTTGTGTTTTTGGCATCTTCCGGATTATTTACCCAACTACCAGGCACTATATAAAGCATTGGAAACTCACTGGCTTTTCGATACATGCTTTGGTACATATAATAAACATCTTTTTTTGTTTTATGATCGTGCTTAATTAAGCCTTTTTGGTTCATAAATGGAATAGGATTGCTTCGTCTATCTATCCTTGGCGAAGCAAAATCAAAAGCTACCCAGGCAAAATGCCCAGGAAAACTGTCCTGATAGGCCAACCCAATTGATACTTTATATTCATGCAGGAGAGCACCGTATTCCTGCGACCAAAATTCGGGTTTTCCGGCGGCGCTATAATTTTTTTCTATATCAAAAGATTTATTAGTACGAATGTCAAAATCAATGTCGGCTCCATATTCGCCAATTATTTCTTTGGGTTTATAGTCTGAGATTACCCCGCTATACCATCCGCTCCAATCCTGTGGAGCATAGATTTCTACCAAGTCCTGGTTCGATTTGTATTTGTAGTTGCAACCTGTTACAGAACGGGTAACATCAAGTTGTTTGGCTGTTTTTACCAATTCGGCAAATACTTTGTTTGAGACTGCTTCTCCACCTCCTGATCTATCTGACTCATTTCCAATGCCCCAAATAATTACCGCCGGATTGTTGTAATGTTGCTCAATCATCTCAATCAATTGGCTTTTGCAGTTTTCTAAAAATAATGGATCGGTTGATGTGCTTCCAGTTAACGGGATTTCCAACCACAACATTAACCCTTTTTCCATGGCGGCTTTGGCAAATTCCTGATCACAAGGATAATGGGC
>JARGGF010001157.1 GCA_029210905.1 Bacteroidales bacterium
TGATGCCAAAATGCTAATTGCAAATAAAGTACTTTGTGTTACTGAAGGTGCTAATATGCCTTGCACTCCTGAAGCAATTGAAGCATTCCAGGAAGCAAAAGTATTGTTTGCTCCGGGTAAAGCATCAAATGCTGGTGGTGTAGCAGTTTCAGGCCTGGAAATGAGCCAAAATTCAATGCGTTTAGGCTGGACCTCAGAGGAAGTTGATCAAAAATTGCATATTATCATGAAAGACATCCACAGTGCATGTGTTAAATATGGAACTGAAGGCGGATATGTTGATTACGTTAAAGGTGCAAATATTGCCGGTTTTGTAAAAGTTGCCGATGCAATGTTAGCTCAGGGTGTTGTATAAAATTGCAATTACCACTAAAATTATATGGTAATTTGTAAATGATAACTGGTCATTGGTGCCTCGTAATTAGATAATTACAATGAACAATTGACTAATGACCAGTGTCTGATTTAATGATTTTGTCCTGGATTATAGTTTACGGCAAATTATAAGTATTACAATGATAATCAAACTATGGTTCAGGGATTTTAGAATAATAGGCTGCTCCTTGAGTGGCCTTTTTTTATAAAAACAATAATTTCAATCAAAATAAAAAAAATAGGCTGCTGCCTCAGATTTTCCTACTTTTGCCAAAAAAAAATAAGGCATGAATTTTATTGATACGCATACCCACTTGTTTTTGGAAGAATTTAATAAAGATAGAGATCTTGTCATTGAATCAGCTATTGCAAAGGGCGTAAATCAGTTTTTTTTACCCAATATTGACAGTAGCTCTATTGATGACTTGATAAACCTATCCACCAAATATCCCGATAATTGTTTTCCTATGATGGGTTTGCATCCAACATCAGTAAAAGAAAATTTTGAAGAAGAACTTGAACTGGTTGAAAAATACCTGGAGAAAGAAAAGTTCTATGGCGTTGGAGAAACTGGAATCGATCTTTATTGGGACAAGACTTTTATTGAAGAACAGGAAAGAGCCTTCAGGTATCAGATTAAATTGGCAAAAAAATATAAACTGCCTATCATAATACATGTCAGAGACTCCTTTGATGAAGTATTTAAGATTGTAGACGAATTAAATGATGATTCATTAACTGGTATATTCCACTGTTTTTCAGGAGATTACATTCAGGCAGAAAAAATAATTGGGTACAAAGGGTTTAAACTGGGTATCGGCGGAGTAATTACTTTTAAAAATTCCAATCTAAGCGAGATCATCTCAAAAATTGATTTGCAACACATTGTGCTCGAAACAGATGCCCCTTTCCTGTCCCCTGTTCCAAAAAGAGGAAGAAGGAATGAAAGTGCATACCTTATTTATATAGCTCAAAAAATTGCTGATTTACATAATATTTCCATTGAAACCGTAGCTGAGATAAGTACAAAAAATGCAAGGCAACTTTTTAAAATTTAGCGATTTTTAATAATAAATCACAACTGGATCAGAATGAAATAAATAGCACCTGAATAAATTGTCCGGAAATAAAAATATGCCTAATTTAGTTATGATTTTTACGGGGATTTTATTACATTTCATTCTAATTAGTGATGGAAGATGGCAAATATGCCAAAACTTTATTTCATCATAACTCACAATTATATTAAAAGAATAATTTTAAAATAAAAGGTTGTGTTTTAGAATAATGTAGAAATTATTATCTTTGTATCAAAATCTAAGTTATGAATATTCATGAGATAATA
>JARGGF010001158.1 GCA_029210905.1 Bacteroidales bacterium
ACTTAGATATAATGAGATTTCTCTTTACATTCATGATCCTGATATTATTATTTGCATGTTCAAAAAATGATAATTTAATATTAGTAAATAACAGTCAGTCTGATTATCAGATCATTATATCAGAGAATGCAAGTCCGTGGGAACAAAAAGCCGCAAATGAGCTCAAAAAATATATTGAAAAAAGCACCAACGTAAACCTAACTATAAGTAATACGACAAAGAACCCGAATAAAGGAATCTACATACAAATTGATACCATAGCGGGCAAAATGGCTGAATCTATTGGATTTGAGGCAAAAGATGGAAATCTGTATATTAAAGCCGGAAGCGGGCAATATAGCTTATACGCTGTCTACGAATTTTTGGAGCAATCTCTGGGTTGTCGATTTTATGCACCGGATGCCGAAAAAATACCTTTCAAAGCAGTAGTAGAAATCCCTGCTAACTTAAACTACAAATATTCACCTAAAATTATTACCCGAACGGTACATTCAAAATTATTTTATGATAATCATGGGTTTGCTGATAAGCAAAAAGTAACCTATAAGGCTTTCCCTTATTATGTTGAAAAAGCAAGAGTGCATACCTTTCATGCATTTGTTCCTGCTGAAGTTTATTTCACAGAACATCCTGAATATTATGCACTTATAGATGGAAAACGACGAATCACCCAACTCTGTTTAAGTAATCATGAAGTTATTGAAATAGTAAAACAGGAAGTAGCAAAATACTTTGCAGAACAACCACAGGCCAGCGTTATATCTGTAAGCCAGAACGACAATACGCAATATTGCAAATGTGAAAAATGCGCAACTATTGATAAAGAAGAAGGCAGCTCTTCTGGTTCAATGGTTAGGTTTGTAAACCAAATTGCAAAGGAGTTTCCTGATAAAACTATCTCCACTTTGGCCTATCAGTATACACGTACAGCATGCAAAACCAAACCAGCTGATAATGTGCTTATTACATTATGCTCCATTGAGTGCGACAGGAGTGCTCCTATTGAAGAAAAATGCAAAGATTTTGCTGAGGATTTGAAACAGTGGAAAGAACTAACATCAAACATTCGAATATGGGATTATACTACCCAGTTTACAAATTTTCTGGCTCCTTTTCCTAATATTTATACGCTAAAACCCAATATTGCCTTTTTTGCAGATAATAATGCAAAATGGGTTTTTGAGCAGCATAGTAATGAACCAAGTGAGTTATTTGAATTAAGATCATACCTGACAGCACGTCTTTTATGGAATCCTGAAGTGGCTACCGACAGTATCATTGCTGATTTCACCAGCGGCTATTACCACGAAGCTGGGCCCTTAGTGCAAAAATATATAAAGTTAATCCATGAAAATATTCAAAAAGACAAAGATTTCTTCCTGTTTCTGTATGGTGATCCTGCTCAGGCTTTTCATTCTTTTTTGAATGCAGAAAATCTGATTAAATACAATCAATTTTTTGATGATGCAGAAAATGAAGTAGCCAATAAACCTGAAATCCTTAATCGTGTAAAAAAGGCCCGCCTGGGGGTTTCTTATGCCACATTAGAGGCATGCAGGGCTAATATCTCGGATATATACACACTCAAAAATAAAGATTTTGTTGGCCGTGAATATGAAAAATTTGTCAATACCTGCAAAATTGCCGGGATAGAATGGATGAATGAAACACGCTTTTCTGTTGAGGAATATCAAAAGTTATATCAATCAAATATTG
>JARGGF010001159.1 GCA_029210905.1 Bacteroidales bacterium
AATAAGTTTTATTACTTTTTTACTGGTATCATATTCATAGCGGGCAGTGCCTTCCACTGAATCTGAACGATGGAAATATTCATTGATAATCTGTCCATTATCATTATAATTGAAAGTTTTTTCAGAAGTCATCTTATCAGAAAATTCCCGACTCACATTAATAACATTCCCATTATTAAGGGTATAATAATTTATTGAATAGCGGCTCGAATCCAGCAATTCCCATACGGCCTTGTAGAGCTGGTTGTTTATATCATAAATAAAGGTAGTAACACCTTTTTCACCACCTGAGTTTTGGTAGTGCAGCCTTTTTAGCAGATACTTATCTGTATTATAATCAAATGGCTGGGCTTGATTTTTAATTACGGCACACAGCGCTAGAATACATAGAAAAATCTTGAGACTTGTTTTCATAAAGCTTTACATTAAGTTAATAATTGGGATATTCAAAGAAAAACACCTGATAATTATCCCCCCAGATAAAGATGTTAAATTTCTGAATTAATTTTTAGTTTTTGAATTTACCTGGTTCAAAATTAGGTATTTACGACTAGAAAAAAAAGTTTTTTAACATCATTGTTTGGATTGCTCTGGATCACCAGTTGATTATTGGCGCATCAATATACATTGCTGTTTATGCATTTACAGTTATCCTGACAAGCGGATGCCTGTAGCTTAGGGAAAAGTTATTTATTGGATGGTTATAAGCAAACATATCGACAGAATCATTAAACCTACCTTAAAAATATCAATTTACCCGATTTTCCTAAAATTTCACCAAATAAAACGTGCCATATCGACAAAGTTTTGTAACTTACCAATATAAAAAAAGCATTAAGGGCAAAGGATTAAATAGAATATACTCGCTGTTATTCAGAAATAAAAAATAACAGTACAGCGCTTAGATTTATTTACCATAATGCTGATTAATAATAATTTAAATTCTAAAGAGCAATGAAACAAAAGGAAGAAACTACGAAAGAAGTTAATATTGATGATATTATTAAACGACATGTTTACTGGGCAGTAGGTGCCGGATTAATACCTGTGCCTATTGCTGATATAGCTGCTGTAACAGCTATTCAGCTGGATATGCTGAAACAAATATGCAATTTTTATGAAATCGATTATTCCGAAGAAAAAGGAAAATCATGGATTGGGGCACTTGTTAGTTCTACTATGTCGAGTTTGGTAGCCAGGGTAGGGGCTTCAGCTGTAAAATCAATTCCAGTGGTTGGAACTGTGGTAGGGGCTGCTTCTATGTCGGTTCTTTCTGGTGCTTCAACCTATGCTTTAGGAACTGTTTTTTCAGATCATTTTAAGGGTGGTGGAACACTTGAAAACCTTAATAAGGAAAAAATTAGACAGTTTTACGAAGAGCAGGTTAAAGAGGGTAAAAAAGTGGCCAAAAAACTAAAAGATAAATACCTTAAGGTAATGCAAACTCCTGAGGGAAAGGAAAAAGAAAGGAAAATAGGCAGCCGGCTTAAGGAACTTTCAGATATGAAAAAGAATAAGCTAATCACAGATGAGGAATACGAAAAAGCCCGTGCTGAAATTATGAAAAACCTTATGGGGAAGGAATAATTAAATAAAAAATGGAATAAATATAAGATAATATAATGTGGATGTCTAAAAAGTCAAAGAAAGAAAAATAGTCACTAAAACCTTCGGTCGCCATCCGCGTGCCGCTGAAGCTTTAGCGGA
>JARGGF010000115.1 GCA_029210905.1 Bacteroidales bacterium
TAATTTGTGACCAATGAAAGTTTGTGCCTCTTTCAGGAAAATCAAAATTGTTCATTCCTATTGGTCGCTGAAACTTACATTCAGTAATTTCAAAAGTTTTTTCAATTGAACAAGTTTCAAAATTCAGGATGGCATTATTAAAATCTATATTGCTGAAAGCTAATGTATTAAAGTCTGCAAGCATTATATTCACCACCGGAATAACACTATCAGAATTTATTATGCAGCTGTCAAGACTTAGATTATTGATTTTTTTTGAGGCATTTGGAGCGGCAATACTAATTATATTTTTGAAACCATCGCCCGGGACATCGATATTAATATAACTTTTTACTTTTTGCTTACTTGAATTAAATGTACAATTATCAAATCTAAGAAGAGAAATTTCAGCCTCGTAGGTTTCAATTACATCATCAAAAGTGGTGTTTTTAAAGAATAAGAGCCCCACGTTTCCCCAAAGTATTTCTATACCTTCCTTAAATTGGCAATAATTCATATTCATGTTATTGATATTGCAATTCATTAGAAATACATATTTTTCAAAAGATATACTGTCTACATTAAAGGATGTTGTTGGAAACTTGCAATTATCTATGCTTACATAGCAGTCGATAATATATCTGGTATTATTGTCTTTTAATTTAAGGATTTTTGAATTTTCTGATTCGTAATCATATGTTATTTCGGCATTCTTAAGTTTGTATTCCTTTTCTTTACAATTAACCATTTCGTTAATCCATTCTTCAACAGTAAGTTTTCTCTGATATTTATCCTGTGCTAATGAACTGAAAAGGAATGTTTGAATAAGAATGAAAAGCAAGGTTGTTTGTTTTAGCATTTACCGTATATTATAAAGGGGTTATAAAAAATTTGGGACAAATTTAATTATTCTTCTTAATCTAGATATAAGAAACTATTTAAAAACCTTTTTAATTCGGTAAATGTATGTTCCTGTATACTAAATTCTTGGCGTATTAAGCAAAATTAATCAGGGGCATTGCATTTAAAATTTTTGTAACTGGCCCAATATACTCACCCCCGTCTTGCTGCGCAAGCCACCCCCTCTCTGTTGGCACAAGGAGGGGGAAGCTTTGGGACGCGCTGGTATGTCACAAAAAAAATCGGGTTTATAAAAAGTGATTGTATAATATAGCACCGCCGTTTCGTTTACTCCCCCTCTTTACCTCAGTAGAGAGGGGGTGTCGAATGAAATGAGACGGGGGTGAGTCAATTGACGATTTAAATAATATTGTTCAACTTTTAAATACGATTGCCATGCAAAATTAGTCTCAAAATGCCTGATACAAATAAATAATTTTTATCTTTAGCTACCAGAACCGGTCAATAAGATACGCTCAGGCGTGCTTTCGGAAGGAAAAAGCAGAAAACAAAATAAAGACATTGAAAGCGGGCGTTTCCAGTTCATTCTTGTCATGATTCCATCATTCAAAATGATTCTTGTTGGCCAGTTTTTTTTCTATGTTTGCATCTATTACATAAACCAGAAAACAGGCATAAAATTAATCCATAAGCTTAAAAGCGGATAGCTCCCATAATTTTTCATTGAAGGAAAAACCTGCGGTTAATCAGCTAATCATTATAGACACCAATTAGCATTGCTTTACTTTCAGCTTTTCTAATATTATTTTTTTGGATAGTGGGGTTTATTCTTATTTTTGACAAAGGATTGTTTTACATAGGTAAATTAGAATATTTGTGAAAGATGCACAAAAGATATATGAGAGTAAAAATTTTACCATCTCTAAAGGGAAGCATCCTGAATTTGACCAAGCTGTTGTTTTTAAGTCTTTTAGCTTTTTATATCCAAGCGAGGAACAAATAAAACATTTAGATAATGAATACGAACTAATAAGAAATCTGGATATTGCCAGGGTCCGCAAAGCGCTAAAAAAAGAAAAATATAAGGGTAAAAATGTTCTGATTTTAGAATATTTTGAAGGTCAAACCATCAAAAGCTTTATCAGAAAAAGTAAACTAGAAATAAAATCACGTTTAATGATAGCGCATGATATTGCGCAAACACTTGGCGAAATTCATCAGCAGGATATTATCCATAAAGATCTTAACTCATTCAACATCCTTATTGATGACAATGAGCAGATTTGTATCATAGACTTTGGATTAGCTACAGAATATACTTTAAAAAACCATCATCTTTCAAGTCCTGAAGATCTTGCAGGCATGCTGGAATATATTTCTCCTGAACAAACAGGACGCTTAAACCGTGGCATTGATCACCGTTCTGATCTTTATTCCTTAGGCATTGTTCTATACGAATTATTTACTGAAAAATTGCCCTTTGCTGATATGGATGCAATGGATCTAATTCATTCTCATATTGCAAAAGCGCCAGTGCCGCCTAAAGATATCAATGAAAATATTCCAAAAATCATCTCTGATCTTATTTTAAAATTACTTGAAAAAAATGTCGAAAGCCGCTATCAATCTGCATTTGGTTTAACCAATGATTTGCTTGAACTAATTGAGCAAAGAGATATTTCTAATTTTCAATTAGGGCTTAAGGATTTTTCTAAAAGTTTAAGTATACCTGAGAAACTCTATGGCCGTGAAAAAGAAACTGATACATTGTATAAAATCTACAAAACGGCAATAGAGGGCGAAACTCAATTACTGCTTGTTTCTGGGTTGCCGGGTATCGGTAAATCGGTTCTTATCAGGGAAATAAATAAATTGATTAAAAATGAAAAAGGCCATTTTATTGAAGGTAAATTTGATCAATTTCAAAATAATCCATATAACGCAGTAATACAGTCTTTTACGGATTTCGGAAACCAAATCCTTAAAAAAAATGATAAAGAGCTCGCTTACTGGAAGAAATTAATACAGCATGCCGTTGGTGATATTGGTGGTATATTAACCAATTTGGTTCCGGATATCGGGCTTATCATTGGAAAGCAGCTTGAACTGCAAGAACTTTACGGCAAGGAGTCTCAAAACCGTTTCAATTATTTGTGGGCCAATTTTATAAAAGCTATAGCTACTAAAGAACATCCACTTGTAATTTTTATTGACGATTTACAATGGGCTGATACTTCCTCAATTGAGTTAATAATAAATTTGCTTTCGGATCAAAATATTAAATACCTGCTTTTTATTATTGCTTACCGCGATAATGAAATTAATAAATCAGATATCCAATTATTTGAAAATATAGAGCTTGTTAACCTGTCGACAATTAAACTTGAAAACTTAAAATTAAGTGATGTTGATGCACTTGTAAGTGATACGCTGATGTCTGAAAATACTATTGATTATCAGGCACTTTCTGAATTGGTTCATTCCAAAACATTAGGAAATCCGTTTTTTACGGTGCAGTTTCTAAGAAATCTTTACGAAGAAGCGTTTTTGAAATTTGATTATAAAAATAATAGTTGGCAGTGGGATAAAAAGGAGATTGAAAAGCAAAATTTTACTGATAATGTGGTAAGGCTATTAGCTGGCAAGATTCAAAAATTACAAAAAGAAACACAGGATGTTTTAAGAATTGCTGCTTGTATTGGAAGCCGTTTCGACCTTAACATTTTATCAGTTATCTATAAAAAGGATAAAACAGATTGTAAGAATATTCTCCAACCGGCAATATTTGAAAAATTAATTCAAAGTGCAGGCAAAAAAAGCTTTAAATTTACGCATGATAGAATCCAACAAGCCGTTTATGCTACCATTCCGGAGAATGAGAAAAATAATTTTCATTTACAAACAGGAAAAATACTGTTACAATCATTTAATGAATCCGAAAGAGGGGATTTTCTTTTCGATATCGTCAATCAGTTAAACTATGGAAAAGATTTATTATCCAGTGCAGAAACCAGTCTGCTGTCAGATTTAAACTACCAGGCAGGAATTAAAGCACAAATATCAGCAGCTTATTCACCGGCCTATAATTATTTTAAGATTTCAATGGAATTGCTTCCTGAAAAATCATGGGATAACGATTATAAAAAGACGCTGGAAATATACAACCGGCTTTCTGAATCATCTTATTTGTCTGGTTTTTATGAAGATACCGAAAAGTATGTAGATCATGTAATACAAAATGCAAAAGATAAATATGATACCATTGATGCCTATCTTACTTTAATTAATTCCTATGCCTCAAGAACTTATTACAAAAGGGCTTTTGAAAAAGGGATGCAATTACTGGCAGCGTTTGATTTTCATATGTCATTAAATACCAGCCAGTTTAGATTAATAATAGAATTTCTTAAAGCAAAAATAGCACTGATAAATAAGGGGAATGATTATTTTTTGAATTTACCGGAAATTACCGATAAAAAGCAACTGGCAGTATTAAGAATAATGGATGTTTTGGGTACTCCGATATATAGTGGATTCCCTAAAGTGTTTCCAATTATTGTTCTAAGAGCAATTCGGATGTATGCAAAGTATGGAATTTTAAAAAGTGCGGTTCATTATTTTACAGGTTTCAGCGTTATTCATCTGCTAATTAATAAAATTGAGAAAGCCTATACCTATGGTCAATTGGCAAAAAAACTAATGCAAAAATATTCTGATATAAAACACGAAAAATTTCAATTTTTATACAGTTATATGAATATAAGCCGGAAGGATAAAATACATACCATTGTTCCGGAAATGAAGGAAGTCTACAAAATTGCATCTGAAGTTGGAAATCTTGAGTATGCTAGCTATGGGCTTATTAACCATGCTTTTCTTATGTTTTTTTGTGACACACCGCTTCAAAAAATTCAACAAAAAACTCTCGATAACCGTAATACATTAAATAAATTAAAGCAGAATCTTTCACTAGAATTTAATGCGCTTGCTCTACAACTTTATGAAAATTTAACTTTAAAATCTAAAGACGAGTGTATACTTACCGGCACTTATTTTAACGAGGAAAATGGTATTAAGGATTTTCTCGAACATAAAAACTACAACAATCTGGCATCGTACTATGAGATAAAAATTATTTTGGCTGTGTTTTTTGGTAATAACTCCAATGCTGAAAAACTTTTGAATGGGATTGACGCCTATATTACAGCACAACAAGGTACATATTACGCTGCCATTGGAAATTTTTACGGTTCTTTGCTTGCTATCCAGGCTTTTGATTCTGATAGAAGAATAATACGGAAGAGGCTTAGGCAGAATCAGGGACTGATGAAAATTTGGGCAAAATATTGTCCGGTCAATTTCCAGCATAAGTACAATTTGGTGGAAGCAGAAAGGTTACGGATTTTGGGTAAAAATGATCAAGCCCGGGATTTTTACGAAAAGGCAATTTTGGGAGCAAAAGATAATAGTTTTTTAAATGAAGAAGCACTTGCCTGGCAAAAAGCCGGAACGTTTTATCAAAATATTGGAATTAATCACCTGGCCAGATATTATATGCAAAACGCCTATAATTGCTATAAACAATGGGGGGCAAAATCAGTTTGTAATTATTTGGATACTCGTTATCCCGATTTTAAATTATCTCAAAAAGATGGTTTGCACGATCCAACCAGTATACCCACTACCTCAATTTATTCCACCTCGGGCCAATATTCCTTTTTTGATTTAACCAGTCTGGTAAAAGCAAATCAATCACTTGCCGGCGAAGTAAAACTGGAAAACTTGTTAAAAAGTATTCTGATGATAATTATGGAAAATGCCGGTTCGGAATATGCAGTGGTTATAAGAAATGATGAGGGTAAATTTAAAATTGAAGCAAAAGGGCGGCATAACCTTGAGCAAATTGAAGTTTTGCAATCTGAAGATTTGGAAAAAACCAGCTCGCTGGCACTAAACGTTGTAAATTATGTTATTCGAACCCGCAAATTTATTGTGGTTGACAATGCTCAGACTGATTCAACATACTCTGATAATGAATACATTAAAAGAAATAAAGTTAAATCTGTTTTCTGCTGTCCTGTAATACACAGGGATAAGCTGGTTGCTATATTATATTTAGAAAATAATTTAAGCACCCATGTTTTTAACTCAAAGCGTATAGAAACAATAAATATCTTATCATCGCAAATTGCCGTTTCTATTGAAAATGCATTGCTTTATGAAAATCTTGAGGCAAAAGTAAAAAGCCGCACCCAGGAGTTGAGCCTTACCAACGCTGAACTTGAAAAGGCCAATAATACTAAAAATAAGTTTTTTTCAATTATTGCCCATGATTTAAAAGGCCCATTTGGCATCCTGATGAATATGACAGAGCTATTATACAATAATTCAGAAGATTATGATGAAGAAAAACGTCAAAATGTAATCAAATTGTTATATCGTTCGTCGCTTAAAACATTTAATTTGCTGCAAAATCTTTTAACCTGGTCTATGGCACAGATGAATGGCATTACCTATTCACCTGAAAATTTATCACTTAACAGTTTAATTTCAGAAAGTGTATTGCTGCTTGAAAATTCAGCCAATAAGAAAGAAATATCCCTGGTAATTGATGAAAGCAAGGACGTTTGGGGGTTTGTGGATAAAAATATGATGCTGACTGTTTTGCGCAACCTGATATCAAATGCCATTAAATTTACAAAAAACAATGGTACAATAAAAATTGGCGTAAAACAGCACAATAATCAAAACATTACGGTTTATGTGCAAGACAACGGAATTGGAATTTCAAAGGATCATCTTGGAAAGCTTTTCAGAATTGATCAGAAAATGACTGCGTTTGGAACTGATAATGAAACTGGTACGGGGTTGGGTTTAATACTATGCAAAGAGTTTGTAGAAAAGCATGGGGGCATTATATGGGTTGAAAGTGAGCCAGGAACTGGTTCAGTTTTTAGCTTTACCATACCAGGTGTTTAATTTTATAATACTTTCTACTTTCGGTCAATTATATTACTGTAGATAATTTAGGTTCATCAGTAAGGAGCTGTGATGAAATAACATGTTCATTTTAATTACTTATTTGAAAACACGCAGGTAGCACAGCTTTCCAAAGCTGTGGTTAAAACGCAGCTTGGAAAGCTGTGCACCAATACACCAATTTACAAACAACTTCTCTTAATGAAACCAGGATTATAATGGAACACTGATGAGACTGATTGAACAGATTTGAACGGATCAAAACCTTCGGTTTTTTTTAAATTCTAAGTTCCAATTTCTAAGTTCCAATTTCCAATAAACAAATATACCAATACACCAATACACCAATACACCAATTTACAAACAACTTCACTTAATGGAACCCGGATTATAATGGAACACTGATGAGACTGATTGAACGGATTTGAACGGATCAAAACCTTCGGTTTTTTAAATTTCTAAGTTCCAATTTCTAAGTTCCAATTTCCAATAAACAAATATACCAATTACCAATACACCAATACACCAATTAACAAATAACTTCTTTTAATGAAAGGCTCAAAGACCATGGATATATTCCTTTAAAAACTGCTTATTTTTCCTATAAAAAGAGCTACGGGGAATATTTGGAATTAATTAGCGAAAAAGAAAATTCAAGCTTTGAATAAAAACCCTGATAAATAAATTTTGCTAAATTTTTATCTTTGAAATGCTATTCTTTGTCTTTGTATCAGAATCTGATATGTTTTGAAATAACAGGTATCTTTTTTTTGCTTCTTCAAGTGCGGCATTCAGCCTTTTCTCCTTTTGATTATGATACTCTAAAACAGCGATTAATCTTGAAAAATTAATAGCTGCTGTTTCCAAATCTTCATTATACATTGAATTGAGTATGGCTTCTTTATATAGGCCAAGCGAGTCAATTAAATTGGGGAAAGATGTATGCTGTTTCATATTCCTAAAATTTTATCCCTTTACTTAAAGTTAGATAAAAAACAGGAAAATCCAAAACATTTATTTATTTTTGAAATACCATTTATCTTATTATTTTCAGAATTTAATTAGCATTCATAAGATTCAAATAATAAGGATGTTAAGATTTATTTTAAGGATTCAAACAATTCAAACATATCTATAAAATAGGGAATAATCGCAGAAGTATGGTCAGCTCCCTCATAAGCAACTTTTGTAACAGTGGCACCATTTAGCGTAAGCGCATCATAGGCAGTTAATGTATTTAGTGGGAAAACATAATCATCTGCTGTTCCATAGTACAAGGTTATTGGGTATTCAGGAGTCCAGTCGAAATTATCATTATCAGCTAGGGCTGCAAGCAGGTCAGTATCGGTTCCATTAATTACCCCGTCAATGGTAGCTATTTTGAACAAGGTTTGAGGATTGTGGCTAATAGCTGCATCAGCAAGCTTGAATGGATCGTTAACCGCATCAAGAGTGCTTGCATAAGGCTCATTAACAAAATCGCTCCAGCTCCTGTTTAGATCATAAATCCAATTATAGGCGTCAAATACCCACATAAAACGGGGTAAAAAATCCAGGTCTTCATTTCTTTGTAAAATGTCTTTGGCAAAAGCAGTTTTATTATAGGCACCTGAGGCAGGCGCACTCATGGTAATAACTAAATCACTATTTTCTTCAATATATTGATGCAGGGCCATGGTCGCATTTCCTCCTTCGGAGTAGCCGGTTATAAATAATTTATCTGAAAGTGCAATTGAATTATCATCCAAAAATTCTTTTGTAGCCATTAACATATCAAAAGATGCAGAGCCCAGTGTTTTGGCATGTTCATATGGGTGTGGGTAATTTTCTGATGCACCGTACCCCAGGTAATCGGGCACCGAAACGGCATATCCGGCTGAAGCAATGATAGTGGCTAAACCCCTGGTTTCTATGCCAGTGCTATATCTTGAAGGTGCTTCGGCATAAGTAAATAATGTGCCATGCTGGTATGAGAATAAAGGCAGTGCTCCTGAAGTGGATGGAACAATAACCACACCGGATGCAATTATTTCTTCCCCTGCAACATTTTTTGTTTTATAGGTCAATTTAAAAACGCTTACGTCTGAAAGATTTTTTGTGGAAAACACTGCATTAACTTCAGGATAGGTATTTGCAAGTGTTAAAACTGTTGTTTTATTTACAGCTGCAATAAATTGTGATTCAACCAGGTAGGTGAAATTTTTTTCGGGTGGTGTGTCATCATCCTTTTTACAGCTT
>JARGGF010001160.1 GCA_029210905.1 Bacteroidales bacterium
TTTTAACCTTTTTTTTCTGCCAGCCCCGTATTTTTGCTTTAATTTGTAAAAAAACAGTACAATGGTTCAATGGGCAATAATCATAGTAATTATCATCTCCCTGGTGGCAGGCATTTATGGGGTAATTTTACTAAACGCATTGCGTAAAAAGTACCAAACCGAGTTTTTAAACAGCTTTTTCTATTACCATCTTTTATTTATCATTTTTGGAATTTATGGAATTTTAGGCAACCTTTTGGTGCAACAAATCCTACTTAAGTTTGATCTCAAAACTTCAATAATTGAAGCCATTGCCCACTTTTTTCCATTTTTAGGTGTGCCATTTATTTTAGCTGGCTGGTATATGTTATTGAAGCTTTCTGCTGAAATAATTAATAAAAGGGTGCCACAATTTATAGCCATTATCTATTTCACTATCACCACATTAGCATTTCTAATTTATGGAAATACCATTCAAAAAATACCTGAATTTGATTATACCTCACTTACGCAAAAAGTGGTTGTGGTATTCTACAGCGTAGAATTGATTGTAACTTCCTATGTTTTTATAGTTTTGTTGCTCGCCAGCATTAAATCAAAGATTAAGTCAAAAAAAATATATATTTTCCGATTTGCTCTGATTATGGCAATACTCGCTGTTTTAAGAGCTGCTTCATTGCAATTTTCAGGATTTCATGTTATTATAGGATTGTACTACTTACTCTTGTTTTTTGCAGGCAACTTAAGTCTTGTTTTTTTAACAAGAGTATATTTTTTAAAAAATGATGCACCCCATACAGAACAACTTGATATAACAGAAGATATTTTTGTAAAATACCACATTTCAAAACGCGAAAAACAAATCATTGAAGAAATTTGCAAAGGCAAAACAAATCAGCAAATCGCTGATGAACTGTTTATTACACTACAGACTGTAAAAGATCATACACACAACATTTTTAAAAAGGTAGCGGTGAAAAACAGGGTACAACTATCCCAAATGTTTAATTCAATTATCCAGAATTGATTTAAATAAGCCGTCATTTGTATATATTATTAAAGAATGATTATTTTGCTTAAGCATTTTTGCAAACTTCACCAAGCTAAAACATTTGATTATGAGCCATTTAAGAACATTTTTCATCTTTTTCATTCTATTGGGTTTAAACGGGTGTTTTAATGAAACTGGCGTCACCATTATTTCAGAACCGGGTGTATTTGTTTATATAAACGGGAATGAGGTTGGAGAAATTAATGCAAGTGGTCAACTTCTAATAGAGGATATAAGTCCTGGAGATTATACTGCTCTGCTTGTTAAACCCGGATTTAAACCGGTTGAACATAAGTTTACTTATGTCGCCGGCCAGGATTTGATCGTAAACAGTGCCCCGTTTGATAAAGTGGACAATACAAACTACAGTGAAATTGAGGACCAGGCCTACGAAAACCAAATGGAAAAAACTGAATATCTGACATTTACCGATGAACGCGATGGACACGAATATAAATATACTAAAATAGGTGACCAATATTGGATGGCCGAAAACCTGGCTTATATACCCCATGTTGGTCCTGCAGGCGAAAATAGTGGAATTTGGGTTTATGGATATACTGGTACAAGTGTTGAAGAAGCCAAAAAAACAGAAAATTATAAACTATTTGGCTGCCTTTATGATTGGGAAGCTGCTAAAGTGTACTGCCCGAAAGGGTGGCACTTGCCTA
>JARGGF010001161.1 GCA_029210905.1 Bacteroidales bacterium
TCCGCTAAAGCTTCAGCGGCACGCGGATGGCGACCGAAGGTTTTAGTGGCTATTTTTCTTTCTTTGACTTTTTAGACGCCCTCATCAAAAGTATACATTGCCCAAAAATACATTTCCTTTTATCAACGTTCTATTCTGTTTTCCAGAGGATTACGGTGTAATTTCCAAGCTAGGTTATTAAAGACATAAAACATTGACAATAAATCATAAAGCAAAATTAGTCTTGTTGCACTCCCAGGCAGTACATCTCTTTATTCCATCTTCTGGTTCTCTAATTATCAAACCTTTTGTAAGAATAATCAAACTCAAACCAGGGTTTAAAATCTTTCTCTTCTTTGCGAGGGAATTTTTTATGAAAATATTCTCCTAGTTTTTTATCAAAATAATAGGCTTCACCCCAGGCTTTAATGTTTTTTACTACTCTTTCAACTGCATCGCAAATAGTATCAATCTCCTCATCAGTCATTGTTGGATGCACGGATAAGCGTACCCATCCAGGTTTTAGCGTTAAGTCACCAGAGTTAATTTGTTTGGTGATTTCATGCGATGTGTTAATATCTACATCGAGTAGGAAATGACCATAAGTGCCTGCACATGAGCATCCTCCGCGAGCTTGTATACCAAATCTGTCATTCAATAGTTTAACAATTAAATTATGATGAACGGTGTCAACATAAAATGAAACAACCCCTAACCTTTCTTTGTGATCTCCTGAAAGGATATGCAGTCCGGGTATTTTTTCAAAACGCTCAAAAATTACCTTCATCATTTCTTCTTCTCGCTCACGTATGTTAGCCGTGCCCATATCTTCCTTAAGTTTCAGGGTAAGTGCAGCACGCATTGTCTGTAAAAATGCAGGGGTGCCACCGTCTTCACGGGCTTCAATGTCGCTGACATATTCAAATTCTCCCCATCTATTGGTCCAGGTAACTGTTCCGCCTCCAGGATTATCAGGTGAGTAGTTGTGATACAGGTCTGAGTTGAAAATCAGAACTCCGGCACTTCCAGGACCACCAAGTGCTTTATGGGGCGAAAAATAGATGGCATCAAGACTTTCCAGAGGATCATCAGGGTGCATGTTTATGTCAACATAGGGTGCTGATGCTGCATAATCGGCAAAACAATAGCCCCCATTTTCATGCATAATTTTAGCCAGTTCATGTATGGAAGGCATAATTCCAGTTACATTGGAACATGCTGAAAACGAACCTATTTTGAGCTTTCTGTCTTTGTATTTTCCAATTATTTTTTTTAGGTTTTCCGGTTCAACCAGTAAATTTTCACCTGGTTCAATTACTACCACTTCGGCAATAGTTTCCAACCATGAAGTTTGATTAGAGTGGTGCTCTAAATGTGTGATAAAAACCACGGGTTTATCTTCTGCGGGTATTTCACTCATTTTACACATCACTTTGGCCTGTTCCGGTACTTTAAGGCCCAGAATACGTTGGAATTTATTTACAACACCCGTCATGCCCGAGGCAGCAGTAATAATAATATCCGTATCCTTTGCATTCACATGCTCTTTGATTATTTTATGCGCCAAATGATAAGCCAGAGTCATTGAAACACCAGTTTCACTTGCTTCGGAATGAGTATTTCCAACCAGCGGGCCAAACAGGTTTTTAATTTTATCTTCGATGGGTGCGTACAATCGTCCACTGGCAATCCAGTCGGCATAGATTATTTTTTGAAT
>JARGGF010001162.1 GCA_029210905.1 Bacteroidales bacterium
TATCTCATGAATATTCATAACTTAGATTTTGATACAAAGATAATAATTTCTACATTATTCTAAAACACAACCATTAATAATAAGGATCAGCTTACGCTAAAAAAAAGAACGACGACGGCCTGGTATTTGTATAAAAATTAAGATAAATTAGAATTCAATATACAAGAATTGTTTTGCAGACTCTGTTTTAAAGAATTTAGCACTTGTATCAACTGTATAAATGATTAGTTTTGTGAAGTAAAAAAAATGCAACTATAAATATGAGAATTTCTATAATTATTTTTCTTTTATTTAGCCTGTTTTTGTCCTCTTGTATGCATCATAAAATAAGGTACATACAAGACAAAAATGAAGTTTTTGAGAAAATAGGCGAATACTCCAACCAGGTTCCGGATTATCGCATTCAAACAAAGGATATTCTATACATTAAAATAACTTCAACAAATAAAGAAATTAATGAATATTTTGAAATAGGCACTAGTCAATTGGGAAATTCGTCAGGTACCCAGGGTAATAGCTTTTACCTAATGGGTTTTACTGTAAATGATACCGGATATGTCAGTGTTCCGGTACTTGGAGATATTTATGTTGAAGGAGCAACTGTTAAAGAAGTACAGGAACTGATACAAAAAAAGACGGACGAGCACTTAAATAATGCTATTGCCACCGTGAAACTTGTTAGCTTTTATTTGACATTTTTGGGTGAAATTAATAGCCAGGGAAAGATTACAGTTATGCAGGATCAGGTCAATATCCTTGATGCCATAGCCCTGGCTGGTGGAGTAAGTGATTATGGGAACAAAAAAAATGTTTTGATTGTGCGGCAGACACTTGACGGAACTAAAACGTTCAGGGTTGATTTGACCGAAAGAAAATTATTAAGTTCAGATAAATTTTATTTACTCCCTAATGATATAGTAATTATAGAGCCTCTAAAAAGAAAATCATTCCAGCTTGGAGTAAGGGATTATACACTTGTTTTAACTACTGTAACGTCAACTGTTACCATGGTACTGTTGTTGGTTAACCTATTGAAATAAAGGAATATGCAAGAAACTACCCCAGGCATAAAGCATTCGCCATTTGATATTAAGAATTACCTGCTTAAATTAATTGCGCACTGGTATCTGTTCGCAATTTCCATCATTCTAGGTATGGTTTATAATTATTTTGACACTCGCTTTACCATCAATAGTTATGCTACCAACGCAACAATGATTTTAAGTGATGATTTACAAAATACCCAGGCCGTTGTTGGCGGATTAAAATTGTTTGATTACAGAAAAAACTATGAAAACGAATTTGGGGTGCTAAAATCCTACGCGCTTAATCAGGAAGCCTTAAAAGGACTTGACTTTACAATTTCTTATTTTAAGGATGAAAACTTTAGAAGCGATGTAGATTTGTATAAAAAAACCCCATTTATTGTGGTACTGGACACATCAAAAAAGCAGGTAAATTATAAAAAATGTAAACTTGAATTTATCTCAGCAAATGAATTTACCATAAAAATTGAAGACACTCCTGTTCAGAAAAAGCTCTCATTTGGTGAAAAATTTGAATCTGATTATTTAAACTTTAAAATTCTTAAAAACGAAGAACTCGCTTTTAATTATGAGGAATTGGTTGGAGAGAAGTATTATTTTTACAAGAACGATTTTAATAGTCTTGTAAATTCCTATAAAAACAGGT
>JARGGF010001163.1 GCA_029210905.1 Bacteroidales bacterium
GAAGTAAAAGACATTCCTAAACCTTTTATCATTAAGCCTGCGGTAGGTTTTTTTAGTATGGCAGTATATATGGTAAATAATGATGAAGAATGGGCTGAAACAAAAAACAAAATAAGAGAAGAACTAAAGACAGTAGACCAAATATACCCAAAGGAAGTAATGGATGCAGGACGATTTATTATTGAAGAAGTAATCTCTGGCGACGAATATGCCTTTGATGCCTACTATGATGCTGACGGTGAACCATTTATCCTTAATATCATGAAGCATGTATTTGCTTCAGGTGAAGACTTTTCAGATAGGTTATACATCACTTCAGAAAAAATAATTAATGAAAATCTTTCTAAAATGGAGTGTTTTCTCAGGGATATTGGAGTTCTGGCGCAGCTGAAAAACTTCCCGCTACATGTTGAAGTGCGCATTGATGAGAAAGGAAAAATGCAACCTATAGAAGTGAATCCTTTACGCTTTGGAGCCTGGTGCACCACTGCTGATGCTACCTGGTATGCTTATAATTTTAATTCAATAGCCAGCTTTTTTAACAATGAAAAACCAAACTGGGAAAAAATTTTAAAAAACAAATCAGGAAAAACTTATGCCATGATGGTGCTGGAAAATTCAACCGGATATAAAGCTGAGCAAATAAAATCGTTCAATTACGAAAAATTGTTAGCCGATTTCGAAAAGCCTATAGAGCTCAGAAAAATTGACTTTCATCAATACCCGGTATTTGGGTTCTTATTTGTGGAATCAAGAAATGAAAATTATGCTGAATTGGAACGCATACTGCATTCTAATTTAAAAGAATATGTTATCTTAAAATAGGATTTAAATTTAATTCTGAATTATTGGTACAATTAGTGTGTAATATACTGGTATTCAACATAAATGAAAATTGATGAGGAAGCTTTTGATAACATTAGCAATGGCTGTATCTGTATATACAGCCTGTGCCCAGAATCTTGTTGCATTCCATGATTACCGTAACTATTTTATGGTTTTTGATAATGGTATAACAAAAGCTATAGATCATTTGCCAGCTCAATCCTACCAAATTGGTGGCTCTTGCATCCCTTTTGTTTCAAATTCCGGCCAATTTAATGTTTATTATAATGGCAGTGTACAAAACCTTGCCGAACAGTATGTTTCAAAATACTTTGCCACCAGGTATTTATTAGTTTATTTTCTTTATGATCAGCTTTATGTTTTTGACAATGGGAAAATACAGATGCTGTCGAGCAAGGTAAAAAATTATGCAATTGGAGATAGCCTTGTAGCATTTTACAATGAAAATACCCGTGCCTCGTATGTTTATTATGATGGACAAATAATTGAGCTGGAGCGCTCTTTGGTAGGTTCACCCATAAAAGAATTTAAAGCCGGAGATAATGTGTTTGCATATTTTAACGATAACAGTAAATATTTCAAAATTTTCTTTAATGGTGAATTACGTGATATCCTCCAATCAAATAGCCCCATTTATTTTGAAACCGGAAGAAATATTGTTGCCTATATTGATGATGCACGAAACTCATTCCATGTATTTTACAAAGGAGAAGTATTTGATTTAGAGGATTATAAACCTAAGTCGTTTAAGGTAGGTGATGATTTACTGGCATATGTTGATAACCTGGGCGAATTTAAGGTTTTTAGTAACGGACAGGTACAAATAATATCTTCATTTGAACCAG
>JARGGF010001164.1 GCA_029210905.1 Bacteroidales bacterium
TCAAACCATTGCTGTTGCATACAGAATGCCTGCAAATGTTGTAGGAGATGGGAAAAAAAATATCAATGAGTTAATAAATGACAAAAACATTGTTAGAGGAGAAGACTATACCCATCCGCTGTTAAAAATTAAAATCGACTATGAAGTGGAGCGACATTTGAAGGAGCAAAAACTAAATTTGGAAAGTGTACCTAAAAGTGGAGAAAGAATATTTTTGCGAAAAAATTCAAACTTGAGTACCGGAGGCGATAGCATAGATTTAACAGATGATATGCCCGATTTTTACAAAAAAATCGCTGAAAAAGCAGCAAGAGCAGCTGGCTTAAAAATAGCGGGTATTGACATTATCATTAAAAACATACATAAAACACCCAACCATAAAAACTATATAGTTGTTGAACTGAATGCACCAGCAATGCTTTCAATGCACGATTATCCTTATGTTGGTAAAAACAGAAATGTTGCCAGATATGTTGTAGACAGCATTCTAAACTCAAAATAATTTACTGAAGAATAAAAAATGTAAATATCCACAAAAATAATCACCTTTTTGTTTATTAATCTTTTATATCTTTAATCTAAATAACATGTAATTCTCTAAAATTGAGAATGTTTAACAATTATAAAAAAACATTAAAAATTGCGGAAGGAGACTACAACTGCAGACTGCAACTGCTTTTTTAATACCTGTTAGTTACATATTGTGCATTGCTGATAATGTGATTATCTTTTGTCTATTTAACAAACTTTAAGATAATACTAAATTTTATCTCGTATTTTTGTAGTTCCATAACTATACAACAAGATCTTTTAGACAAACTATGATAGCAAGCATTGACACCATTGAAATAGTTAATAAATCGCAATTAATTGAATATTTTTTAAGTGGTAATAAACCAAAGTCAGCCTGGGGAATTGGAACCGAACATGAAAAATTCCTATATCATCGCCCTGATTTAAAGCGACTTGCTTATGATTCAAAGCCTGGAATCCAGGAAATATTAAAACACCTAATGGCCACTGATTGGTTGCCCATTTATGAAAATGGAAACCTGATTGGCCTAAAAAAAGATGGAGCCTCTATATCACTTGAACCCGGAGGACAATACGAATTATCTGGTAAAAATATAAAAACGATACATGATACCTATGAGGAAACCAAAAAACATTTTGATGAATTAAAGCTTATTAGTTCTAAATTTGACGTTTTGAACATGGCCCTTGGTTTTGACCCTTTGTGGTCTCGTGAGGCAATGCCCTGGATGCCAAAAAAACGCTATGAGATAATGAAAGCCTACATGCCAACAAAGGGAAACATGGGGCTGGATATGATGACACGTACGGCAACCATTCAGGTAAATCTTGATTATGAAAATGAAAAGGACATGATAAGGAAAATGAGGGTAGCGCAGGCCATTCAGCCAATTGCTACTGCCTTGTTTGCTAATTCGCCGTTTACCGATGGAAAGCCCAATGGATATTTGAGTTTTCGTTCACAAGTATGGGAACATACCGACCCAGATCGCTGTGGTTTTTTGCCCTTTATTTTTGATGATGATTTTAGCTTTGAGCGATGGACAGATTACCTTCTTGATGTTCCTATGTACTTTATTTACAGAGACGGAGGGTACATTCCATCAAACAATATCACCTTCAGGGAGTTTATGAATGGCAAACATCAT
>JARGGF010001165.1 GCA_029210905.1 Bacteroidales bacterium
TTATCCTGATTATAAATACGAATATGGGATAATGCGCTAAATGCAAGGTCGTCTTGTGTTTTGTTTACACCATTCATAAAACTGTTCATGAAGATGTACATAGACACGCCAAAAGTTACTCCTAAAACAGCCACAAAAGTTTGCCATATCTTTGAAGTCAGGTGAACCCGAGCAATTTGAATATTCGTTGATTTCGCCATATGTTTGTTTATTTTGAAAGTAAAATGGTGGTAGAATCATCTGCACCAGAAAGGATTTCAACCCACTCGGGAGTTCGAATGCCCACTGTAACCTTAACCTGTCCGTTTTTTTTGTCCAGAATGAAATCACCGGATAAAAGGTATTCTACTGGTATTACCATTGCATCGGCCTTTTCGTTTGTTTTAATGTTAGCCTGTATTTGTGTCCCCGGTTTTAAATTGGCAATGGGCGCATCAAACGAAGCTTCGGCAATAAAAGATTGCTCCTTATCATCAAAATAGGGGTATATTTTTGAAAGATAAGCCTTATAACTTTTATTCTTCTCAGTATTCAGCTCAATGTAAACTTCTTGCCCTGGTTTTAGTTTGTTAATGTCTTCTTCCACAATAAAGAGTTTTGCAATGTATTTGCCGGAGCCAATTTCAGCAATAGGCTCTCCTCGTTTTACCAACTCTCCTTCTTTCTTTTGGATTTGAAAAACCACTCCATCCACATCGGCCCTGATTTCGTAAAACGATGATGTGTTTTTTTGTGCTGCCAGGTTTGCTTTGTTTTTGCTTACTTCTAATTGCAGCTTATTTTTTGTATCCGAAATTTGATTGTTTATTGAAACCAAATCCTGCCTGGAGTTTTCGAAGCTTACTTTTGCTTTTTCATAATCTACCTGACTTACTGCTCCTGACTTAACAAGCTTTTGATACCTGACAAAATTGAGTGAATCTATTGTGAGTTTATTCTCCACCTGACTTCTTTGCGCCATCAATTGCTCCAGAACGGGTGAATTATTGCTAATATTTGACACTGCATACCGATAATTTGCTTCTGCATTTCCAAGCTGCTCCGGTTGCGCTTCATTTTCAATGCGGAATAAAATTTGTCCGGCTTTCACAGAGTCTCCTTCGCTGAAAAATGATTTACTCAGATAGCCATCTGCTTGAGAGGTAACGATATATTGATTCTCGGTAATGATATTCCCACTGGAAAAAACGGCTTCAACAATATTTTTTCTTGAAGGATGTGTTGATTCCTGATGTTTACATCCGGTAATAGAGATGGCAATTAATATAGCCGAAAATAATATTAACTTTTTCATTACTATTTAGTTGTTTCGTGATTGAATAATTGCTTTATTGATAAGGTAATCAGACAGCCGACTGAAGTATTGGTTCTCAACAGCCAGATAATCGTCATATACCGAAAGATAATTGTCCAGACTAATTAGCCCCTCTGAATATTTACTATAAGCAAGCTGAACGTTTTCGTCTGCCAATTTTAAATTTTGCTCTGCCGTTTGCACCGAATGCTTCGCTGTGATATAGTTATTAAATAAAATGCTGTCGTTTAATGATGATTTTCGTTTTGCTTCATCGTAATTCAACCGGGCAATATTTTGCGAAATTTTTGCAGATTGGTATTTATTTTTGTTGGCAAAACCGGTAAATATAGGGATGGACAGGTTAATTCCTATATATCG
>JARGGF010001166.1 GCA_029210905.1 Bacteroidales bacterium
TTTGGTCCATCTGGCCTGGCGCTGGTCAGTGCAGTATATATCTTTTATTGATCTTAAATAGGGCAGTGCAGTTGACCAGACATCCTCTGAGTTATTTGTTTGACCTCCACAATTGGCACTAAAAAGTGCTGAAATCAATTGATCATTTTTATCTACAATTACAAGCCCTTTTGTGTCTTTTACTGCTTTTTGTATCATCGGGTTTGAAGTACTTTTACCTTTATAAGCCTGACAATGAACACCATCGCATAAATTAAATCCCTCCCTTTTGTGTTTGTCCAGGGTAGCCATGGCATATGTTCGGCAAATTACCGCCTGGTTTTTATAATATTCAGCTACTTCTTTCGATCCGCTTTCAGCTTCAACCACTCCTGCCAGATAATCAGGTAAGGAAAGTTGATTAACTAATTCTAACTCCTTCTCATTCAGGTTGATTCTAATATTCCCCTGATAGGTTCGGACTGACTGTTTTGGTATAATCAGGCTAATATTTAATTCGCAGTTTTTTTTAGATTTTTTAGATGAATGGCGTTTACTAAATTTATATTTTTTTGCCACAATTTCAACTTCCTTATGCAATCCAAAATCCTTTTTAGAATTGCTGATATTTATGTAATTATTTGTTAAATTAACAATAATTGATCTGTTTTTTTTTAATCGATATAAGGTTTTATTCCCGGATCTTATTTTATATTTTCCAGTATTCGCTTCAATAAGCATTTTTGAAGTTTTTAAATGCTGAAATATGCCAATGTCAATTTTTTGTGAAAGACTATTTATTGTTGAACTAATTAAAATGGAAAGTAAGATTGATTTTAATTTCATATAATGGGCATATAATATATTTATCTTTATGGTTTAAGTAATTGAAATTCTGATTAATAACAGACAGTTATTGCTAAAAGGAATTCAAAAAAAGATCAGTTTAACTTATTTTTTTAATTCATTTACTATCTCTTCAGCAGTTCTTCTTGAAGCCCCTTCATTGCCAAGTTTTGTTTTGAGTAATTTGTAATTTTCCAACATTCTATGCCTATAGGCATCGTCGGTAAGTATTCGATCAAGTTCTTTCTTTATTTTTTCAGCTAAATTATTTTGGAGCAATTCTTTTACAATTTCTCTATCCAAAATAATATTTACCAGTGAAAAGAATTTTACTTTTATGAAAAACTTTCCAATATCATATTGCAACTGAACCATTTTATATACAACAACTTGCGGAATATTAAATAAGGCTGTTTCAAGGGTTGCTGTTCCTGAGGTAACAATTGCAGCATGGGCATGCTTTAATAAATCATAAGTCTGCTTAAATACAACTTTTACATCTAATCCCTTTATGTAAGCACTGTAATCTAGCTGGTTGAATGATGGAGCCCCAGCTATAATAAACTGATAATCAGGGTACTGTTTTACCATATGCAACATTTCAGGCAGTATTAGATGAATCTCCTGTTTTCTACTACCTGCTAGCAATGCAATAATTGGTTTTTCACTTAGTTCATTATTTCTAATAAATTCAGATTTTTCGGAAAGATTTACCTTCTTTTTCTCAATTTCATCTACTAATGGATTGCCAACATATTTAACTTCGTAATCATAATTTTTATAAAAATCCTGCTCGAATGGGAAAATAACAAACATCTTGTCAATATACTTTTTTATTTTCCATGCCCT
>JARGGF010001167.1 GCA_029210905.1 Bacteroidales bacterium
CTATTTAGAGAAGTCTTTTTTGCAGAAGATTTCGATCAACACAAATCTTTTAGTCTGAATATAGGAGATAAATTAAAGCTGTGGCTCCAAAAAAATAAATTATAACATATAAAGCACTGGTTTTTATTAAGCCTATTTTTAATAAGGTCTTTCAGTATTGCAATAAGTTTTATAGTTTTAAGCCCTTTAGAGAAGGGCATTAACATGAATGATTTTAAAGATTGAGGTTGGGTAAAATTTAAAATTACATACTAAATTAATGATTTTCATACATATATAAAACATAATTAAATGTAACTTATGAAAAAATTTCTTAAAATTTTTATTTCAATGCCTTTTATGGCAATTGCATTAATTATTTATGCTATAGCTATGGCAGTGGCCACATTTATTGAAAATGATTATGGTGCTCCTGTGGCAAAATATCTGGTGTATAATTCATGGTGGTTTGAATTGATTCAACTTGTATTAGTTGTGAACTTTATTGGCAACATATTTAAGTATAAGCTCTATAAAAAACAAAAGTGGAGTATTCTATTATTTCACCTTGCTTTTGTAATTATATTATTGGGCGCAGCTGTTACACGATATATAGGTTTTGAAGGTACAATGGCTATCCGCGAAGGAGAGAGCACCAATAAATTTGTGTCTGAAAAGAGTTATCTTCAGCTGTATGATGCTAATGACGAGAATAAGCCGCTCATTGACGAAGCTTTATTTGTTTCGCCTTACCTGAAAAATAAATTTTCAGGAAGCTATGAAGCAGATGGAAAACCATTTACCTTAGAATTAGAAAGAATTATTCCAAATGCTGAAAAAAAATTCGTCGATGATGCATCCGGACATCCATTTATGGAGATTGTATTTGCATCTAAATTTGGAATGAATAACTATTATCTCGACGATAGGTCTGAACTAAAATTTCAAAACCAAATATACAGCCTCAATTATAGTACAGGAGATTCCGCAGTTAAATTTACAATTGAAAATGGTGAGCTATTTGTAAAATCGCCATATGATTTAATTGTAGTACCAATGCAAGGAGGAAAAGACACAACGCTGTCATCAACAGAAAAGCATAGGGTACAAGCCAGACAGTTGTACAGCTGCAACGACATTAAATTTGTGGTAAAAGATTTCTCGGAAAATGCAAAACTTTCATACGTAATGGGAGATATCTCAAAAGGCATCAATTTTAATGTTTTGGAATTTATCTTAAAATCTGAAAATGACAAAAGATCAATTTTTGTACCTGCCATCGTTGGAGATAAAGGTGAAACGGTATCTGTAAAAATTGGGAAAAATGAATTTTTGGTCTCCTATGGGGCAAAAGAAGTAGTATTACCTTTCGAACTAAAATTAAGAGATTTCCAACTTGAACGTTATCCCGGGTCAAATAGCCCTTCTTCTTATGCAAGCGAAGTTACTTTAATCGATAAGGAAAAAAACATTAACGAAGAACACAGGATTTTTATGAACAATATATTGGAACACAGGGGATACAGATTCTACCAATCTTCATATGATACTGATGAGAAAGGTACTGTACTTTCAGTAAACCACGACAAAGCTGGAACAATAATTACCTATCTGGGATACTTTCTCCTAGCATTTGGCATGTTTTGGTCTATTTTTAACAAGAATTCATTTTTCATGGAAATGATGAGAAAAA
>JARGGF010001168.1 GCA_029210905.1 Bacteroidales bacterium
TTGGGAGCAATTTAGAAGTGCTTGATATTGAATCAGGTAACAGAAAAATTCTTTATACTGATTCAGGCTCCATTCAGGCACCAAACTGGACTATCGATGGTAAATCGTTTATTTTCAACGGTAGTGATGGGATAATATACAATTATTTCATAGAACGAGGTGAGAAAAAAATAGTCAATACAGGTCATTTGGTTAAAAATAATAACGATCACGTACTTTCTTTTGATGGCAAGCTGCTTGGATTAAGCGATGGCACTGATGCAGGTGAAGGACAATCATTGATTTATACTGTTCCGACAGAGGGAGGTACCCCTACACTTATAACACAAGTAGGGCCCTCATATCTTCATGGATTTTCACCTGATGCAAAAGAAATGATTTTTACCGGAAAGCGGGGCGATAGTGACGATTATGAAATCTACTCAATTAATATTGAAACAAAAGTTGAAACACAATTAACCAATTCACCTGGGTTAGATGATGGCTCGGAATATTCCCCGGATGGGAAATACATCTATTTTAATTCTGTAAGATCAGGCAAAATGCAAATATGGCGCATGCAGCCTGATGGAAGCAATCCTGAACAAATTACAAATGATGAACTTAACAATTGGTTTCCGCATGTATCGCCAGATGGAAAATGGATGGTATATATCACTTATGGTAATGATGTTGCACCTGGCGATCATCCCTTTTACAAACATGTATCCATCCGCTTAATGAACCTGGAGACAAAAGAGACAAAAGTGCTGGTTCACTTTTATGGAGGACAAGGTTCTATGAACACTCCAAACTGGTCGCCTGACGGTAAAAAAATTGCATTTATAAGTAATACAGGATTTTAGTGAAAGCTATTACAAAGCCTCTTTATAAAAGGAGCAAAAATGCTTTTTTATTAGAACTAAAAAAAAATCAATGAACAAGACGAATAAATATCATAATTCTGATTATAAAAGACTTAGCGATTTTATTTTATGGTTCAAAATCAAGAAATGTGATTAGGCAACAATATTCTTTAAATGGGAAATGTGAACAGCCCACTGAAGTTGATATGTATACTGTAAAGCTAGATCAAAGTAATATTAAATTGCCTAATGTAGCAAATATTTTATGAGCTTAGAGTTTTACCCAATTATAAAGAACGCGAAATTATTTCATGTTGTGATTTAAATATTTTATAGTCACGTTAATTCATATCATAGAATCTAAAAATTAGACTCATCTTAAAATTCTTTTATTAAAAAAAAGGTTAATCCCATGTATTTGATTAAACAAAGCGCTCCCTTTTCTGGAGATTTATCATGCTCCACAATAAAGCAGCAATTGAACCAACTATCAGCATTAATCTGTTCTGGTAAACAATATTCATCCAAATACCATGGCTCATATCTGTAGGCACATTATACGGATTAAGGAAGATATTCCACTTACTATGTTGAAGCGGTTCTCCAAAAACAAAGAATATCAAACCAATAATAACCATTATTACAGCAGTGCCTCTGCCATTTTTTACCAATGTAGAAACCAGGAATGAAGTACTTGACAAAAATATTAACGGAAACATCAATTCATATACCATATCAAAAACGGAAATACGAACAATTGAGAACTGCGCAAACCAACTCATCCCAATAAGAATAAAAAACAAAACAGCTATGCT
>JARGGF010001169.1 GCA_029210905.1 Bacteroidales bacterium
TACCAGAGCTTGGAAGGGTTAGCGCAAATATTCTAAATATCAGGGCTACACCTACATCCGATGGTGCAAAAGTGGCGTTACCTTTAGGTAAGGGCGTTAAAGTTAAAATCCTTGACGAATCCAATGGCTGGTACAAAGTTTCAACTGAAATAGAAGGCTGGGTATTTGGAAAATATATCGACAGTGTTTAAAAAAGTAAAAAATTACTATCGTGAATAAGTGGGTAATAATAGGTTTAATTGTACTTGCAGTTCTAATAATTGTTGGAGTGGCCTATGATCAGGGAGCATTTGAAAGCATGGATGGCAGTATAGTTGCTATAATTCTTACTGCAATAGCTGCACCTTTTATGGCTGTTAAAAACATGCTGTTTGGCAATAAACAATTAAGAGTGTTTAAAGATAAATATGAGACTTTAAGGGCTGAAGAACTGATCCATCGTGATGGTCTGGATAAGAGTATCAGCGCTAAAGAACAACGAATTGCACAATTAGATAAAGAAATTCAATTGCTTGACGCCAAAATGGAGGTGCTGGAGCTGAAAAAGAAAAAAGTTGCTGAAGATGTTAATAAAATGTCCGTAGACGAAACAAAAAAAGAAGTACGGAACTTGTTTGGTGACTAAAAATACTAAACCATGATTAAATATATTTTGTTCTTTACATTTTTACTAAACAGTTTTGCTTTTTTTGGCCAAAACTATCCAGAAGTTATTTTGCCAGGAGAAAATAAAACCATTGAATCGGGCGCTGATACATTATGGATTTTGCGTGATGCACAATTAAAAAAAGCAATTATCTCTGCTAAAAAATTGCAGGTTGAAGAGGAAATAACTAAAGAACTAAGAAATAAAATTTCATTAATGTCTGATAAAGACTTAGTTAAAGATAGTTTAATTCTTGATTTAAGAACAGATAGAGATTATTATATGAAAAACTGGAAGGAGTGCACCAATGATGTAGACCTTCTGATTAAAAAGAATCAAAGACAAAAATTTTATACCCGGATTTCATTGGGAGGTGTAATCCTTGCATTTGTTGCCGGATTTTTAATAGGAAAATAAATTTAAAACTCAAACCTTTATTATAATGGATAATCAGTATATGGGCGTTGTGGAATTCTTTGCAGAAAATCCTTCACAGTATATGTGGCAAGTGTTTATTCCAATTGGTGTATGGCTGCTAATTGTACTTGGCTTTTTTGTTTTGCTTCTAAAAAAATACACCTTCGGTAACTGGACCGAGGATAAGCCAAATCCCTATTTTGGTGAAACTTTTGACATGCCACGAGGTGTTTTTCGGGGAACACTTACCTTAACATTGGTTTTTGTAGTAACGGTACTGGAACTTGTAAATGTTCGAATTATTGGTTTTGAGGAAGAAATCCATGAATTAATGGTGGCTTTTCAAATGATGATAGCTTTCTACTTTGGCTCAAAAGTGATGCACCACATGACATCTACTGATAGAAGAAAAACTGAGGCCATTGCAGATCACACGCCATTTTATCAATCGTCTCAATATTTATCAGGAGAATTTGACGATGAAGGTGCTGCAGGTTAACTAGATTTTAATGAAAAAAAATGAGGCCGTCTAAAAAGTAAAAATTTTAGGCGGCTATTTTTGTTCTGATATTATTGCTATTTTTTTGGATGTTG
>JARGGF010000116.1 GCA_029210905.1 Bacteroidales bacterium
CTGGCCTGTCATCTTCATTATTAGAAACACCGCTTGTATCCTTTATCAGAATAACATCATCGGTGGATTCGTCATCATCGTCATTAACATCATCAAGTGTAATAGTCTCTTTACGAGCTTTTAATGTTCGTTGGGTTATTTTTTCTTTCTCTTTTTTAACCTCAATATCTTTACTGTATTCCCTGACAAGAATATCATAACATTCAGGCGAAACTTTAGCATTTGGGTTTTCTTCAACTTTGAATCCCTTTTTGTGAAGAAATTCAACTATTGTTGAAATCCCAACGTTAAACTCCCTTGCAACTTTACTTAATCTTTTTGTATCTGTAACTGACATATATATTTCTTATCATTAAAAAGAGTGCTCTCTTATGCAGTTTATTTGTAATAACCCTTGATTTAATTTTACATATTATTCAAATTCTGCTTTTAAAATATCCCTAAGTTCATTTATTGTCTCAATCTCGAGGTCTGTTCTTTTTTCCAATTCCTCAACTGACAAATTTAAAACACTTTTTGCTGTATCACAACCTATTGCCTTAAGTGCATCAATAACCCACTGATCTATTTCATCAGTAAATTCCTCTATATCAACATCTTCATCATCAACATCAAGCTCCCGGTAAACTTCAATTTCATAACCGGATAACAATCCTGCCAATTTGATATTTAAACCGCCTTTTCCAATAGCTTTTGAGACTTCTTCGGGTTCAAGAAACACTTCTGCTCTTTTGCTGTCTTCATTAATTTTAATAGAATTAATTTTTGCAGGACTAAGCGCTCTGGTTATAAATAATTGTGTATTATTTGTAAAATTAATCACATCAATATTTTCATTTCTTAGTTCTCTTACAATACCATGAATTCTGGATCCTTTCATGCCAACACATGCACCAACCGGGTCAATTCTGTCGTCATATGATTCTACTGCAACTTTTGCCCTTTCACCAGCTACTCTAACTATTTTTTTAATGGTAATTAAACCATCATAAATTTCGGGTACTTCAAGTTCAAACAGCCTTTCTAAAAAGGCCGGTGCAGTTCGCGAAATAATAATCAAAGGGCTATTATTTCTCATTTCAACCCTGGTAACAACGGCCCTGACATTATCACCTTTTCTATAATAATCCGAAGGGATTTGTTCAGTTTTTGGCATTATCAGCTCATTCCCTTCGTCATCAAGTATTAGAATTTCTTTTTTCCACACCTGATATACTTCTCCGGTAACAATTTCACCAATACGATCTTTATATTTTAAATAGATATTGTCCTTTTCAAGCTCCAGAATCCTGGAAGTAAGATTTTGACGTAGTGATACAATTGCCCTTCGACCAAAATCAAGAAACTTGACTTCATCTGTTACCTCTTCACCAACTTCATAGTCTGCATCTATCTTTTTTGCTTCACTAATACCAATTTGGAAATTGGGATCCTCCACTTCGTCATCTTCAACGACTTCTCTGTTTCGCCAAATTTCAAAATCTCCCTTGTCAGTATTAATTATAATATCAAAATTTTCATTAGACCCAAACTTTTTCAACAACATATTCCTAAAAACATCTTCCAGCACACTCATCATGGTAGCACGGTCAATATTTTTTAACTCTTTAAATTCGGAAAAGGTTTCTATAAGATTTAAATTCTCCATTGTATTCAAATATTAAACAAAGCTTAAAAAATAGGCACTAACTTCGCTTTCTGAATCTCATCAAACGCAACCTTAGTTATTTCTTCAACTTCTACTTTTTTCTTTTTACCTTCTATTTTTACTTTTTTCTTGCTAGCTATCTCAATAAATGCTACTTTTTCTCTGTTTTCAGATAGTGTAGTGGATTTTAAAACACCTTTTAAACTTTTACCATCAAGACAATATACTTCAATCTCTCTATTTACATTCTTTAAGTAGTGTAATGGTAAAACAAATGGTTGCCCTAATCCATAAGATGAAACTTCCAATTCAAAATCTTCAACTTCTCTGTCAAGATTTCCTTCAACTAACCTGCTTATTTCTACACATTTGGCTATGGAAACTCCGTCGATTGAATCAAGCTGTATCCTTATTTGGTTCTGACTACTTACCTGAAGCTCAACAAGCACAATATCTGTCCCTTCAATTCCGCTCTCAATTAGTTGCTTAACTTTCTCTTTACTTATCATCAAAAAATTTAATAAAATAGGGGACTCGAGTCCCCTAAAACTACTTTCTTCACGGCGGCGAAATTACGCAATATTACTTAATACTCAAAATAATAAGTAAAAAAATACATGATTTTCAATATTTTTGTTAATTAATATGGAGTTTTGAACAATTAATGGTATGTTTGAATGCCATACTTTGTTTACTATGCTTGCTTAATTGTTAGAAATCAATAATTTATTAAGGCTTTAAGTCGAACCTTTTTCATTTGAATTTGCCATAATAAAATAAATATTAAACCCATACTATTATTATACAGAGTGAATACACTTATAGAGAATAAAAGAAAAATAGTAAATGATCCCATTTATGGTTTTATCCAGATACCTTCAGATTTCATTTTTGATCTAATACAACACCCTTTAATCCAGAGG
The DNA here is from genome assembly GCA_029210905.1 of Bacteroidales bacterium. Lineage (GTDB taxonomy): Bacteria > Bacteroidota > Bacteroidia > Bacteroidales > NBLH01 > NBLH01. Next base: position 2,572 of record JARGGF010000116.1, read on the forward strand.
CTAAGGCGTATAAAGCAATTAGGCTTGACCTATTATGTATATCCTGGAGCAACTCATCCAAGATTTCAACACGTTTTAGGAGCTTCTCACCTAATGAAAGAGGCTCTGAATATACTCCGATCCAAAGGCCAGGAAATATCTGAAGAAGAATATACGGGTAGTATCATATCTATTCTGCTGCACGATTTAGGACACGGGCCCTTTTCTCATACGCTTGAAAAAAGTTTTTTTAAAAATATTACACACGAAGAGCTTTCTTTATGTTATATGAAATTGCTAGATAAAGAATTTTCGGGCAGACTAAAAACGGGAATAGAAATATTCTCAGGAAGTTATCCTAAAAAGTTCCTGCATCAGCTCGTTTCCAGTCAACTTGACATGGACAGGCTGGACTATCTGCGGCGCGACAGTTATTATACAGGAGTTACTGAAGGCATAGTTGGTTCAGATAGGATTATTAAAATGCTCAGTACTTTTGATAACGAATTGGTTATTGAAGAGAAAGGTATCTACTCAATTGAAAAATTTCTTATTGCCAGAAGATTGATGTATTGGCAGGTCTATTTGCATAAAACTGTGATTGCATCAGAGCAAATGCTTATAAAAGTGATAAAGAGGGCAAAAAAAATGCATAAAAATGGTGAAAATATTTTTTTGACACCATCATTAAAATTTTTTTTCGATAATAATATTAACGAAAAGGGGTTATTAGATAAAAGGTTTGATAATGTTACCCCACTTGAAGCTTTTGCAAAAATTGATGACAATGATATTATTGTTTGCATTAAAGAGTGGCAGTACCATAAGGATAAGGTTTTATCCATTCTAAGCAAAGGACTAATAAACAGAGATTTGTTTAAAGTAAGCATACAAAAAAACAAATTTACTAAAACTGAAATTGAAGAATTACAGAAAAAGGTGATGAAGAATTACAAGCTATCTGAAAAAGATCTAAAATATTTTGTTATTTCTGATTCGGTAAAAAATAATGCGTATAGCAAAAACCTTGATGAAAGAATCAACATACTTGGAAAAAAGAACCAGATAACCGATATTGCTGTTGCATCAGATGTTTCAAATGTTTCGGCACTATCAAGGATTGTTAAAAAATACTACATCTGTCATCCTAAAATACATTAATTTAATTAGTTATAATATATTAAAAACTATTTTTATTTAGCAAAATGATTAAAAATGCATCGCTATTCAAAGAAAAAATAAAATAAATAGCTAAATATTATTAGTTTTGCAAAAATTTTTTCATAGATGAGATTTACGGCACAAAAAATTGCAGATTTTCTTGGAGGTAGCATTGAAGGCAATGTAGATGTTGAGGTAACGGGTATTTCCAAGATAGAAGAAGGTGGTAATGAAACTTTATCATTTCTGGCAAACCCTAAATACGAGAACTTTTTGTACACAACAAATTCGTCAATTGTACTTATCAATAGAAACCTTAAACTCCAGAAAGCCGTAAACTGCACACTCATCCGTGTAGACGACGCTTATAAGGCTTTTGCTACATTATTGGAATTATACCAGCAATCAAAAGTTGCACCGGTTGGAATTGATAAAATGTCGAGCATCGATACTAAAGCCAGCCTGGGAAAGGATATTTATATTGGTACATTCAGCATTATTTGTAAAAATGCAAAAATTGGGAATAATGTATTAATCTACCCTCAAGTATATGTTGGAGAGAACGTTACAGTTGATGATAATACCACAATTTTCCCTGGTGTAAAGATATATAGTGACTCTCAAATTGGAAAGAATTGTGTGATACATTCTGGCGTTGTTATAGGTGGCGATGGCTTTGGTTTTGCACCACAGACTGGTCAGGATCATCAAAAAGTACCCCAGGTGGGCAATGTTATCATCGAAGACAATGTTGAAATTGGTTCCAATACAACTATTGACAGAGCTACTATGGGTTCAACAATTATAAGAAAAGGAGCTAAACTTGACAATTTAATACAAATTGCTCATAATGTAGAAATTGGTGAACGCACATTTATTGCTGCTCAAACCGGGGTTTCTGGTTCTACAAAAATAGGTAAAGACTGTTTGATTGGAGGCCAGGTTGGATTTGCCGGCCATATTACAATTGGCGATGAAGTAAAAATAGGAGCACAATCGGGTATACCCTCAAATATTAAAAATGGCGCAGTGGTGCAAGGTACCCCTGCAATAGATTTGATCAATTTTCAAAAATCCAGTATTGTATTTAAATTATTACCTGAATTAAGAAAAGAAATCATAAATTTGAAAAAAGAATTGGAAGAATATAAAAAGGATAAGTAAATCTATTCTTCAACATAATTAATTAAGCAATTGCAAAATTAACTTAATATGGCAGAAAAACAGAAGACGATAGCTAAGGCAGTAAGCTTAAGTGGGATAGGGTTACATACAGGCCTCAATGTTGAGATTACATTTAAACCAGCGCCGGAAAATCATGGATATGCATTCCAACGCGTTGACTTAGAGAATAAACCAATCATTAGGGCAATGGTCGAAAACGTGGTTGACACTTCCCGGAGCACTGTAATTGCTGAAAATGGTGCAAGAGTTGGTACTATTGAGCACGTGCTATCTGCTGCCTATGGAATGGAAGTTGACAACTTACTCATTGAAATTAATGCTCCTGAAACGCCTATTCTTGATGGGAGTGCCAAACCGTATGTTGATGCTATTCTGGAAGCAGGAATTGTTGAGCAGGAAGCAAATAAAGACTTCTTTGTTGTTACCAATAATATTAGCTACTCCGACGAAGAAGCAGGAATAGAATTAATGACATTCCCTGATGATAATTTTAGTCTGAATGTGATGATTGACTATAATTCTTCAGTTTTGGGAAATCAATATGCAACTCTTAATTCGCTTAGTGAATATAAGCAGGAAATATCTGAATGTAAAACATTCGTTTTTTTAAGAGAACTAGAGTTCCTTTTAAAAAACAACTTAATTAAAGGCGGAAGTTTAGATAATGCAATAGTTATAATTGAAAAAGAAACTACACAGGATGAATTAAACAGGCTTGCCGATATATTTAACAAGCCAAGAGTTCCGGTTAAATCAAGAGGGGTTTTAAATGATGAAGATTTGATATTTCCAAACGAACCAGCCCGACATAAATTATTAGATTTATTGGGGGATTTGGCGTTAATTGGTGTACCTGTTAAAGGTAAAATACTTGCAACCCGTCCGGGACATGCTTCAAATGTAGAATTTGCTAAAAAAATAAAGCGAATTATAAAAAAAACACGATCAAAAAATAATGCCCCTTATTATGATGTGAATGTACCATCAGTGATGAGCATTAACCAGATTAAAAATATTCTGCCGCACAGGCCACCTTTTTTGCTGGTTGACAAAATTTTAAAACTTGACAGTTTGGAAGTTGTTGGTTTAAAAAATGTGACCATGAACGAGTCCTTTTTTGTAGGTCATTTTCCTGATGAACCAGTAATGCCCGGGGTATTAATAGTTGAGGCCATGGCCCAGGTTGGCGGGATTCTTGTATTAAGTACCGTGCCTGATCCTGAAAACTACCTTACTTATTTTATGAAAATGGACAAGGTGAAATTCAAAAGGAAAGTATCACCGGGTGACACCCTGATATTTAAGCTTGAACTGACCTCTCCTATTCGAAGAGGGATTGCAAATATGAAAGGACAAGCATTTGTAGGTGAATATCTGGTTGCAGAGGGCGAATTTATGGCACAAATTACGAAAGAGAAATAGAGATGAATCAACAACCTTTGGCATTTATCCACCCAGACGCTAAAATTGCAAAAAACGTTTCGATTGATCCTTTTGTATTCATTGATAAAAATGTTGAAATTGGAGAAGGAACCTGGATTGGGGCTAATGTTACAATTATGGACGGTGCCAGAATTGGCAAAAATTGCAGAATATTTCCTGGTGCTGTAATATCGGCAATTCCGCAGGATTTAAAATTCGTTGGCGAAGAAACTACTGCTGAAATTGGCGATAATACTACAGTTAGAGAATGTGCCACTATAAACCGAGGTACTAAAGCTCGCGGGAAAACCACAGTTGGCAATAACTGTTTATTAATGGCTTATGTTCACATTGCACATGATTGTGAAATTAAAAATAACATTATCATTGGTAATTCATCGCAAATAGCTGGCGAAGTAGTTATTGATGACTTTGCAATTTTAAGTGGTTCAGTTTTAGTGCATCAATTTAGCAATATTGGTGGGCATGTAATGGTATCGGGTGGAACGCTGGTAAGAAAAGATATCCCCCCATTTGTTACGGCAGCGCATGAGCCTTTGTCGTTTGTTGGATTAAATTCAGTTGGATTAAGACGCAGACAGTTTTCATCAGAAAGAATACAGGAAATCTCTGAAGCATACAAAATTTTATATTCCGGGAAGTTCAATATCAGCAATGCCTTAATTGAAATTGAAAACAAAATAAATCAATCAGCAGAGAGAGACATGATTCTAAATTTTGTACGCAGTTCAAAAAGAGGAATTATGAAGGGCAATGCTGCCTTAAATGAATAGAAAGTTTAACACACGCAATAATTAGAGTAGGCCTGGAATTCCAGGCTTATTTTTTATTCAAAAATGCATTCCAACCTTGCGCATTTAAAGGTATTTTGGCACCATTTTTACCAACAACACTCATCCCTTCAGCTTTATCGGTAAAATGGCCTATAGCACTAATTGATGGATTAGACTTAATCTTTTCATAATCAGCAGGTTTAATTGAAAAAAGTAATTCATAATCTTCACCGCCATTTAGTGCACAAACAGCCGACTCGATTCCAAATTCTTCTGCCAGGCTATCAGTTTCCATTGCAATAGGGATTTTATCTTCGAAAATTTTACAGCCCAAACCTGAATTTAGGCATAGATGGATGGCTTCAGAAGACAAGCCATCAGATATATCAATCATTGAACTTGGAATAATATCTTGCTTCTTAAGGAAAGTAATAATATCAATCCGTGCCTGAGGACGTAATTGACGCTGCAAAACATAATCGTTTCCGCTTAAATCTGGTTGTATATTTGGATCCGCTCTAAATATTTGATTTTCACGTTCTAATAGTTGAAGGCCCATATAAGCCCCTCCTAAATCGCCACTTACGCATAAAATATCGTTTAATCCGGCACCTGATCTGTAAACAATTCTTTCCTTTGGTGCACTTCCTATTGCCGTAATACTCAGGAACAAACCTTTGGTAGAAGAGGACGTATCTCCTCCGACTAAATCAACTCCATAATCTTTACATGCAAGATGGATTCCCTTGTACAATTCCTCAATTGCTTCGAGTCCAAAACGATTGGATACTGCGATTGAAACCAACACCTGTTTTGGAAATGCATTCATTGCAAGAACATCCGAAACATTTACAACCACAGCCTTATAACCAAGATGCATCAGAGGTGTGTACCCTAAATCAAAATGCACCCCTTCAATTAACAAATCATTTGTAACAACCAATTGTTCTTCAGAATATTCCAAAACACACGCGTCATCACCAACGCCCATAACTGTTTGATTATTTCGCAATTGAATATTCTCAGTCAACCTTTTTATTAATCCAAATTCACCCAAATCGGCCAATTCTGTTTTATTATCGGTTTTATTTTTGTCCATATCGCTTTGTTTTTGTGGCACAAAAGTAAGAAGTTTCGATAAAGGTGGAAGATTTATTGAAAAATTCTTTAAGAAATGCTTATTTTTGCAAGCGAAAAAAAACATTTTAGAATTAGTCTTTCATACCAACATTAATATAAAATGCAAATGAAATCCGTTTTAATTACTATTTTTTCATTGACATTAATGATCTCAATTAAAGGACAATATACCAGACTTGAATTGACTGAATTAGGTCTTTTTAGCAGCGAAAATCATGGTCAGGCAAAAATTTATTTTAACCAGGAAATTCAGTTGAAAGACATCTTGATCAGTAAAGCAAATGCAACTAAGGAGTACCAGGTCTGGCGGGTGCAAATTTATCTGGGTTCGGGGAAAAATGCAAGAAATATTGCCACCGCAACCAGAAATACTTTTATTGCAAAATACCCTGATATAGGAGCAGATATTGCCTACCCCTCGCCCTACTTTAAGGTGCAGGCCGGAAATTTTAAAACCAGAATAGAAGCAGAAAGCTTTAGGAAAAAAATACTGGGCGAATACCCAAATTGCAGGGTTGAACTCATTACTAATAAAGAAGATTGATTTGAATAAAATACGAATCAATTAAAACTGTTAATAAAGTCATAATTTATTTAAAGTCGATAAAAATACCTCGTCAATGAGTGATCAGATAAAACATGAGTGCGGAGTTGCGTTAATCAGGTTGCTAAAGCCGCTTGAATATTATCATTTAAAATATGGAA
>JARGGF010001170.1 GCA_029210905.1 Bacteroidales bacterium
TTCTTAGGTATACCCCTGGATATCAAAAGTATTCAGGGGTAGTTTTTAAAGTGCTTCTATTTTGTAATTGTATAACCATGTCGTTTAGTTGAGCTCATTCCTAAAAATTAACAAAGTCATTAGAAATTGGTCATTAAATGACTAATGACCAGTGACCAATCCGCTGGTGAGCGGACACGTCACAAAATGAGTGAAACAATATATGATAACTAACCGGCATTGAATAATATAACCCTATTATCAACTTAAGGCACTCTAGTCACTTCAAACTTTAGTCACTTTAACTATGTTATCAACTAAAAAAATCACAATAATAGGCGCAGGAAATCTTGGCACGTCCATAGCAAGAGGACTAATTAAAGATAATTTTCCTGCCACAAATATTACAGCTACACGACGAAAAGTAGAACAGCTTGAAGATCTGGAAAAACTGGGTGTAACAGTAACCAGCGATAATATAATTGCAGTGCAAAATGCTGATATTGTATTGGTTGCCCTAAAGCCTTTTAAAATTATTGATATTCTGAAAGAAGTAGCTCCGGCATTGCGCGAAGGGCAAATATTGGTTTCGGTAGTAAGTGGCGTAGCCATTGAAAAAATTAAGGCAACCATCGAAAATCCAAACATTATAATTTGCAGGGCTATGCCCAACACCGCTATTGCAATTAATGAATCAATGACCTGTCTGGCTGCTCCAGGTACCACTGAAGGCCAAAAAGCAATACTTAAAGATTTGTTTTCAGGATTGGGTCAGTCCATTTTCATTAATGAAGAATTAATGGATGGCGCCACTGTGCTGGCTGCCTGCGGAATAGCTTTTGTTATGCGCTTTATAAGGGCCATGGTGCAGGGAGGCATTGAAATAGGATTTGATTCAAAAACTGCAAGTACCATTGCCAACCAGACTGTGAAAGGCGCAGCAGAACTACTGATACAGAACCGTTTACACCCCGAAGAAGAAATTGATAAAGTAACCACCCCAAAAGGTTACACCATATCCGGATTAAATGAAATGGAGCACAATGGGTTTAGTTCTTCGCTGATCAAGGGGATTTTGACGTCGTATAATAAGATTGAGAAGTAGGAAAAACTGTCTCTTATCTTAAAAATATTGACAGTTTTTCTTATCTGCAATGCCACACTAAGATATGAATCTCAGAATCTAAAAAAAAATCTTTTAGCCATTTTCTTCCAACTTCACTGATTAATTGAAATTAAATGTTCCTAATTTATACTTTTTCCTGAATTGCGCTATGATGATGACATCAGCATTTTGTTCCTTTTGAAAACTTGACATTGGCTTAAAAAATACGCTACTTTGTCCTAAATCTTTCATTATTTCTGATTTTACTTCACCATTTTCAAGATTTAAAGAAAATTTTAAAGGCACAGCATCATCGACTTTGTGTAAATAAATTAACTTTTTTGGATTATTAAGGTTTTTTGGATGTTCATTAAAATAAATATAAAGGTTTTCTTTATCCATGCCAGCTAAGTAGGAAAAATATTCAGTCTTTTTCGATATTCTTTCAATGGATTGAAATGTACCATCACCTTTATAATATTGCTTTTTAGGAATCCGTTTTGCCCAAAGCATTTCACCTGCCGGAGAAAAATTAAGTACTACTAAGTCTTCATAAGTAAAAAC
>JARGGF010001171.1 GCA_029210905.1 Bacteroidales bacterium
TTCCATAAAACAAAGTTAAGTAAATTTTATTTTGATAGTTATGAATCAGAGAAAATTAGATAATCAAAAATATCTGAATAAGATAAATTACCCGATTACGATCGATTAATTTATAATTTTTCCCCAAATACAACCTTCTCATAAATCTCCAGTACTTGTTTTGTCAGCACCTCATTGGTGTAGTTCTCTAGAATAGACTCACGGCCATTCTTGCTCATTTCCAGTATTTTAGTTGGATTTGAAAGTACTTCCGTCCATTTTTCGGCTAGTTTTTCGGGTTTGTTGGGCTCATAGAATACGCCACCTCCTGTTTTTTCAATTATTTCGGGAAAAGCTCCCAGGGCTGGTTGTACCAAAGGGGTTCCACAGGCCAATGATTCCAGTTGATAGGTACCAAAAGCTTCGCCCTTTAATACGGGAACGGAAAGAAGCGTTACTTTACTAAAAAATTCACTCAGAGATTCTTTGTCAAACTTTTCAATAAATTCAACATCGTGATGCACACCTGCTTTTTTCAGTTTTTTGATCTGCTTGTTAACAAATTTTTTATCATCTGCTGTATAACCACCGATGAGCTTTAATTTCACCTCTTTAAACTTCGGATTTTGTTTAAGTTTAAGGTAAGCATCAATAAGCAAACCAAATCCATGTTCTTCATACATTCTTGATAAATAGCCGATTACAGGAGGATTGAATACTGGTTCTGATGGTTTGTACAGTTCTACATCAATGCCAATATGCACCACATGCATTTTTTCATCCGGAATCAGCATTTTGCGTTTCATCTCAGCTGCATAATAATCACTAACGGCAATAAAGGCATCCACATCTTTGGCTTTTTCGCTCATAAGGTTCCAAACCTTTTTCTGATAGAAATCGTTCATGGCATCCACCCAAACATCTTCATCCTGTAAAGAACAGACTACTGGTATTTTTAGCTGTTCACGAATTTGTTTGGCAAGTCCCAATAGCAGGGCATTTGAAAGGTGCACCACATCAGGTTTTTCGTGGACTTTTAAAAAATCAATCAATTCCTGCAGTTCAATATTTTGTTTACCTTCCATACCATTAAGCATTGAGATGGTCATTTCTTCGAGGCCTTCAGTTCGGGTAGAACCTGCTTTTTTTGCCGCATATCGCAAAATAGGCCCTGAGTTAAAAAACCTTTCCAACCAAAGAGGCATGTTTTTAAATATCCTAAAGTTTTGTTTCAGGTAAATATTTACTGCACCATAAAATATAGGGGTTTCACTTGCCTCAACATCATGGTTAAAATTCAGCGGCAAATATATGGGCAGCATAATGGCGTCATGGCCCAATTTTATCAAAGATTTTGTATATCCACTGTCTCTTAGGCAGTTACCACAATAAAAAGTACCTCCAAATCCGGGAACGATGTTAACTATTTTCATATTTTCAATTATTTGGGCTAATACGTCATTTCAAATAGTAATTTATATAAATGCTAAGATAATGATTCTTATTAAATTATAAGTTGCCAGTTATTTTGAACCAAATGCATAAACGGTACCATCCATTGCAGCAATAATGACCCTGTTTTTAATAATTGCTGGAGAACTGACAATGGGGCTCCCAATTTCGTACTCCCATATTTTGTTACCAGTTTCTAAATCAAGAAAATACAGTC
>JARGGF010001172.1 GCA_029210905.1 Bacteroidales bacterium
CAATCTGATAAGTTCCCGAACCGCAAAGTGGGTCATTACGATACCAGTTTTCAGCACGTTGTTAACAGTGTGGTGCAGTCGCTTAAAAATCTCAATACCGATTATATTGATTTGCTCTTGATACACCGTCCCGATCCATTGATGGATCCTGATGAAACTGCCAGGGCATTTGAGCATTTATACCAGCTAGGCAAAGTTTTAAACTTTGGGGTCTCCAATTTTTCTCCTGTTCAGTTTGAGATGCTCCAGTCAAGGTTTTCACAGAAATTAGTAACCAATCAAATTGAAATTTCGCCTTCTCACCTGGAGCATCTATACAATGGAAATATTGAGTTTTTGCTGAAAGAAAAAATTCATCCAATGGCATGGTCTCCCATGGGAGGTGGAGGAATATTTAATCCTTCTGATCAAAATTCAGTTCGTTTAAAAAATAAGTTAGAAAGCATTGCAAATGAGCTGGGAATAGGAACAATAGACAAAGTGATTTATGCCTGGATTTTAAGGCATCCTGCCAGGATAATTCCAGTTGTGGGCTCTGGTAAGCTAAATAGGCTAAAAAATGCTGTAGAGGCTTTAAAAATCAATTTAGAAATAGAACAATGGTATGAAATCCTGGTAGCATCTCAGGGGCATCCTATGCCGTAAATTAAATTATTCGGTACCCATGTCGTATCAACCATTAATTAACACATATAAATTTTTGAGTAGTATCGATTATGAGACCTAATATCTGGTGGCTTAACATCAGTTATTTATTGACACGGCACCAGGGTTTATATATTCAGGTTTTTTATTTCGTCAAGTACAATTTCACATGTTTTTAAGAAGCTGGATATTAATACTTTAAGTTCAGGGTCTGGTTTGTCCTTTTGTGCAATTTTTTCAATTCGTTTCAATTCATCGGCCTGATTTCTTAAACCCATAATTTCAAAAGAGTTTTTTGCTTTATGCGCTAACTCTTTTAGCTCATGCCAATTTTCATGTTCATAGGCACTTACAATACTCCTCTTGATTTCAGGTAATTGAGTTACAAATATTTGAATAAGCTCCTGAATTACAGCTTTATCGTTGTCGGTTGTAGTCCTGAGGTATGTTAAATCAATCATTTTTTCTAATTGGCTTATTCAAAAGCAAAGATAATAATTTTGAGAATAATTCTTCCTTCTTAAATGGTTTAACCAGATAATCATTCATTCCTGAGTCAAAACATTTCTTAATTTCATTTAATGTTGCAGCTGCTGTTAAAGCAATAATGGGAATTTTTTCATTACTTCCGGCTTCCATCAGTCTTATTTGCCTGCTGGTTTCGTAACCATCCATTTTGGGCATATGCAAATCCATCAATACAACATCAAACTTATTTGATTTTATTTTTTCTAAAGCCTCCAGGCCATTTTTACAAGTTACGGTTTCAAATCCATTTTTATCTAGGAGCGATTTTGTAAAGAGCAGGTTCATTGAATTATCGTCAACAATTAGCACCTTTTTTTCTACAATAGGCTTTAAATCAATTGATTCAATCTTATTTTCAGGACTTTCCTTTTTATCGTAAGGGATGGTGAAAATAAAGCAACTTCCTTCAAATTTTTCACTTTCAACTTTAATTTTTCCATTTTGTAGTTCTACCAGTTGTTTTGTAATGGCTAG
>JARGGF010001173.1 GCA_029210905.1 Bacteroidales bacterium
TAATTGAGTATGACGGGAGGAATCTGATTTTAAGCATTGCAAGAAATATTTCGGATCGCAAAGGACTTGAAAAAAAAATTGTGCAATCGATTATTGAAACTGAAATGAAAGAGCGGAAAAGGTTTTCAGCTGATTTGCACGATGGATTGGGGCCGGTTTTATCCACGGTCAAACTTTATTCAGATTTAATTAAAAAGGGAAATTTCAACAAACTAAGTCTTAACGAAGCGGTATCAAATATCGATGAATTAGTAGAAATGGCAATTGCAACCACTAAAGAAATATCAAACAACATTACGCCCAATGTATTGGATGATTTCGGATTGGCAATTGCTATTAATGAATTTTGCTCCTATATTAAGAGAACAAAGTCTATAAATATTGATCTCGATACCCAAAATTACACCTTAAATTATTCAGGAATAGAAACAACTGTACTATATCAAACAGCCAAGGAGCTGATTAACAACACCTTAAGGCATGCAGAAGCAAAAAACATCAGAGTACAACTAAAAAATGTGAATAATCAAATTATACTCTACTACAAAGATGATGGAAGTGGATTTGATGTAGAAAAAAAACTTAGTGAGGGCGGAGGTTTGGGTCTAAATAATATAGTAAATAAAATTAAAACGCTAAAAGGCACCTACGATTTCAATAGCGAATTTGGTGAGGGGATGTTTATCATAATTAGTGTAAAAGTAGAAAGTAGTAATGGCACAAAACAAGAATAATCAAAGGTTAATATTTCAACACCAGCCATCAAATTTAGTATCTTTGAATAAAATCTACAATAATGGAAATAATTAGCGTTATAATTGCTGATGATCATATAATTTTTCGAAAAGGCTTACGCACAATTTTAAATGAAATACCTGAAATAAAGGTAGTAGCGGAAGCATCAAATGGTCAGGAATTGTTACAAATCTTAAAAACCCAACAGGTAGATATTATATTAATGGATATAAAAATGCCATTAATGGATGGCCTTGAAGCCACTGAAAAAATATCTAAAAAATATCCTGATATTAAGGTGATTGCGCTTACCATGCACGAAGAAATAGGTTATTTTAATCAAATGATTGATGCAGGCGCTGTTGGATTCCTGCTGAAAAAAACCAACAAAGATGAGCTGGAAACAGCAATAAAATCTGTAATTGAAGGTGACAACTATTTCTCGCAGGAATTTATTACCAGCATCAACAAGCACACCATGCCCAAACGGGTTTCAAATATTAACCTCAGCGATCGTGAAATGGAGGTTTTAGAACTTATCTGTAAAGGCTTTTCAAATGTTGAAATCTCGAAACAATTAGGAATTAGTCAAAGAACTATTGATAGTCACCGAAGCAGGCTTTTTGAAAAAACAGGAGCTAAAAATGCCCCAAATCTAGTGCTTTTTGCCATAAAAAACGGATTAATTGATGCCTGACCTAACATAGATGTTTTTAAACTGCAGTTTTCTCGTAATTAAACTATCAGTAAAAATACCTAATCCGTAATTTTTTTATTTTTATTTTAAAATATTTAATTAAAATTAATATTTAATTAAAATTAATTTCCATAAGAAACATAGGTGTTCTTCTTTATTAGTAGTTATAATTATTTATATAAAGATTATTTTTGTTTCCGTTGAGAAAT
>JARGGF010001174.1 GCA_029210905.1 Bacteroidales bacterium
GGACATTATATCGACGAGACGAATAAAGTAGTAATAGGCAACTTAATAAAAGGGGCGGACTTTTTAGTCTGCCCCTTTCTTTTTAGGATTTCTATACTTTAAAAAAAAACTTCGTACAATCCATAAACGGCTTTAGCCCCTGAACGAAATAATCCCGGTTAAATATGGATCTATAAATCAAATTTTAATTTACTATATAATGGCATAACTTGTTTAAACGGTAGTAGTAAAAATAAAAAACAAGCTCTTCTTGCATTCATAAAATATTCGGTGATGCTAGTCTTGCCGGTTACCGCCTACGAAATTAAAACCTGATAAACCCTTGAAATGAGATATCCTGGAATTCAATTTTTAAAATCCGAATTTAATTCCTTGAGCCAAAGGAAGTTCTTCGCCGTAATTTATAGTATTGGTTTGCCTGCGCATGTAGGTTTTCCATGAATCGGAACCTGATTCTCGACCACCGCCAGTATCTTTTTCACCTCCAAAAGCTCCACCAATTTCTGCACCTGAAGTGCCAATATTCACATTTGCAATACCGCAGTCTGATCCCGCCTCAGAAAGAAATTTCTCTGATTCGATAAGATTTTGGGTGAAAATAGCAGATGATAATCCCTGAGGCACGCCATTATTTAACTCAATAGCTTCTTCGATGTTTTTATACTTCATCATGTAAAGAATAGGAGCAAAGGTTTCTTCCTGAACTATATGGTAATTATTTTCTGCTTCAATCAGTGTAGGCACCACATAATTTCCACAAGTGTATTGTCCGCCTTCAAGCACCTCGCCACCGAAAAGGATTTTTCCACCTTCCTTTTGTGCTTCTGCAATTGCATTTTTAAACGCATCCACAGCGCTTTTATCAATCATAGGGCCTACAAGGATATTCTCATCAAATGGATTGCCAATATTTTCGGACACGCTCTGATAGGCAGTTGTAAGTTTTTCTTTTACAAGCTCATAAACATCTTCGTGCACTATTAACCTCCTTGTTGAAGTACAACGCTGACCAGCTGTTCCTACTGCACCAAAAACAACCGCTTTTACAGCCATTTCCAAGTTGGCCTGCTTTGAGATAATAACAGCATTGTTGCCTCCAAGTTCCATTATGGCCCTTCCCAATCTTTTTCCAACAATGCCATTAATTCTTTGACCAACTGCAGTAGAACCAGTTACGGAGATAAGAGGGATTCTTCTGTCGGCGGCAAAATTATCTCCTAAAACTGATGATTTTGCTACAATCATATTGAATACACCTTCAGGGACATTATTTTTAATTAAGATATCAGTAATTATATTTTGGATGGCTACCGCTGTAAGCGGTGTTTTGGAACTCGGTTTCCATACGACAACATCACCAGCTATTGCTGCAATCATACTATTCCATGCCCAAACGGCTGCCGGGAAGTTGAAAGATGTTACCAGTCCAACTATTCCCAAAGGTAAATATTGGTCATACATTCTGTGATTAAAACGTTCAGAATGCATGGTAAACCCATTTAATAACCTTGACTGGCCAACTGCAAAATCACAAATATCAATCATTTCCTGAACTTCACCCAAACCTTCCTGATATATCTTACCCATCTCCAGCGTAATCAAATACCCAAGGTCTTCTTTTTTTTCACG
>JARGGF010001175.1 GCA_029210905.1 Bacteroidales bacterium
TTACTCAGCCTGCACATTAAGCATGTATTCGGCAGTAAATGAAATATTGCTCTTTTTTGCACCTTTCAGCTCAACCTTAATCATTTTTCCCTCTGAAATTAGGAACAGGTTTTCGCCTTTTTTATCGGTTTGCATTTGGCTGCCATAACCTGTAAGATCAAGTAATTTTTTAAATTCTTTTTTTCGAAGATTTCCTTCCCATAAATCAAAGCCCTTTTCGAACCTGCTCAAATAATAGAGCTTTTCGCCTTTTTCATCCAGGTAAGCATCAGATAAACTCGAAGAATTATTAGTTAACCTAACCATTCTGTCATCAATTCCATCCCACTCAACCACCACAGGCTTAATTTCCTTTTTATCTTTATCTGCATCGTCCGACTTGTCTTTCCCTTTTTTCTTATCTTCATCTTTTTTGGGATCATCCTTCTTTTTGTCATCCTCTAAAAGTGAAAAATCCTCCTCATTGAGCTTAAATTTTTCATACGCTTCCTGGGTTAAAAAAATGGCATACACATCATTTTGTGCGCCCCAGCTTCCGTGACTGCGAAAGCCTTGACGGTCAGTAAACCAATAAATTACCTGGCCATCCATGCCCCATTTTGGGTGACTGTCGTTATACCCGCTTGCCGCCAATGTTTTAAGTTTTTCCTTTCCACTGGCAGAAATAATCGCAATATCATCCCTAAATAAATGATTATCATTGTATTGAATAACAAACCACTTGCCGTCGGGTGACCATTGATACCATTGATCACCATCTGCATAGGAATAGGCAGTTGAGCCATCGGTAATGCTCCTAATTTGTTTTGTTTCCAGATTAATTACCTTTAGGGCAGTTCTGTTTGACAAAAAGGCAACTTCCTTACCATCAGGTGAATAAGCAGGTTGGAAGGTTTCCTCGGCATTGGCCACAACAACTTCTTCCTTTAAAATGGTAGCGTTCGAGAAAATTTTTTCTTCATCGCGAACTATTTTGGTTTGATAAATATTCCAGCTGCCATTTCGCTCGCCGGCATACAACAAAGCCTTGCCATCAGGACTAAAACTTAGAGATCGTTCTTGCTCAGGTGTTGAGGTAATTCTTTTGGTAGTAGTATATTCAACGGAAGTGACAAATACTTCACCACGCATAATAAAAGCCACTTCCTTGCCATCCGGCGAAACAGCCAATTCATCAACTTTGTCGCGTAATTTAGTAAACTGGTTATCAAGAAAACTATCATCAGCCAAAATAGTAATTTTAACTTTTACAGGGTCCTGTCCTTCTTTTTGGGTATAAATTTCACCATCATAGCCAAAGCACAATAAATCATCTGAAGAGCTTGTTAAAAAACGAACCGGATGTTTTTCAAATTTTGAAATCTGCTTTACCCCTATAGGATTATTAATCTCTACTTTACAAACATTAAAAGTAGAGTCAAACTGCTCGCTCAAATAAAAAAGACTATTCCCCGAAGCAGCAATCACTGGATTTCTGTCTTCGCCCTTATACGTACTAATTTTGGTATGCTTTTTTTCAGCTAAATCATATTTCCAAATATCGCGGGCAATTGCAGAGGTATGATGTTTGCGCCAGATATTTTCATATCCCTTCCGGTCTTCGTAATAAATGCTGTTGCCATCTTTA
>JARGGF010001176.1 GCA_029210905.1 Bacteroidales bacterium
AATACCAATGATTTTGAGAAGAAAACAAACGAAGATGATGCCGATTGGTCTGATATTCAGTCACTTTTTGCTGCATTGCATGATGATACAAGAATCTCCGACCCTGCAATGTGGAGGGCAAACTTAGAATCAATTTTTGATGCAGAAGTGTTTTTGAAATACCTGGCAATAAATACTGTAATACAAAATTGGGATACCTATGGTATAATGACTCATAATTATTATTTATACAATAATCCCGATAATTCTAAACTTACCTGGATACCATGGGATAATAATGAAGCGCTACAAAACGGAAAAATGGGAGGGGCATTAGCCCTTGATTTTTCAAATATCCAAACTGGCTCGTGGCCATTAATTGAATATTTATATGCCGATGATGGTTACAAGGCAAAATATGACCAATTTTTAAAGGAAATTATTGATGGACCCTTTGAAGTGAGCAGTATACAGGCTATTTACACGAAATATTCTGCTTTGGTTGAACCTTATGTTACATCGGAAAGAGAAGGCTACACTTTCTTAAATGGCAGTGGCGATTTTCAACAGGCAATTTTAGAGCTTAACCAGCATGTATTAGTTAGAAAATTAGCTGTGGAGGGTTATCTTAATTAGATTTAGTCTTTGAGTATAATGCTTTAAAGAAAATTAAATAATTTTAGACAGATCTTCCTGATTTTTAAAGTCAGGAAGATCTCATTGTTCTGCTTAAATCATTTTTAATTCATTACAAACTTATTCTTTCTTTTACCCATCGGGAAACAAAAAACATCAAAGTTAGAACCAAAGTTGCTAAAGCTAAAACCTTATAATCAAATCCAAATTCCACTTGATTTGCCAGGGCATTTCCACCTGCAACATTTATTAGCACCACTGGAATAAATCCAATTGCTGAGCCCAACAAATAATCCCGGGTTTTAATCTTGGTAAAACCAAAACTGTAATTCAAAATAGAGGAGGGTACCACATAAATAGCACGTAAAAAGATAATCAGCCAAACACCTCGTTTATCAATTTGATTGTTGATTTTTTCAACCAGTTTTTTATTTCCAAACCTTCGTTCAAAACTGGTTCTGAATAAATACCGTACCATTAAAAATGAGGCTGCCAGTCCAATGATTGTTGCCATCCATGCAAATAAAAAACCATATACAATTCCAAATACATAACCTGAAAATATGGTAAAGAAAACACGTGGAATGGCAGCCAGGTTAAGAATAATGTAAAAACCAATCATTAGCAGGGGGGCATAGAATCCTAAATCAAGAAAGTGGACCTTCACCTTATTAATGTTTGCTATACTAAAATAGATGTTTAATTCATAGTAGAAAAAAACAAAAACTATCAGAATCACCGCCAATAAATAGAGTAGCTGGAGTATTATCTTACGCATATTTCCTTTTTCTGGATGTGCAAAAGTAAACATTATTATTATTTTATGTGCCTGGGCGCTTGCTTATACCAGGGCAATCAGTAAAACCCCTACCAACCCCTGCTGCCCGTTTATGCCCCCCTGCTGCCTGTTTTTTTCTCCCTGCTACATTTTTTGCCGTCCTGCTGGTGGTTTACCCTTCCCTGCTGATTATTGTTATCGTCCTGCTTGTGTTTCACCCTT
>JARGGF010001177.1 GCA_029210905.1 Bacteroidales bacterium
AAAATTAGTTTTCAAATCTTCTACCAGTGGGCTAATAATGCACTCGCAGGTAATTGAATCATTTCTGCTCAGTGGGCCATTTAAACAATGAGTTTTTTGGTATTCAATCACTGAAACAAAGTCTATTTTGTCTTCGATAGCCTGCACAACAGCGTTGTCAGAATGTTTTTCGAAAAAATCAGTAAAAAAATAGGCATAGCCACCACCTACAATTATTAAGATAAAAATACCAATAGCCCTAAAAAGGAATTTGGTAAGTAATTTAATAATAAGTAATCCTATTATCAGGCCTATGCCAATAACCAAGATATCGCTATTAATTTCAATCATGAGATAAATTATTAATTTTTATTTAATTGCATTGGGTTTTTCTTTTCAGCAATGTTCCTTCTCACTTTCCTAGAAGAAAGGTTTAAGTATAAAATTATAATGTTTCGTACATACTTCAATATTTTGTATTTTACTGATTATCTAATCCATACATCAATAAATAATAGATTTTGGTGAAAATTTTGTGTTTTAGTGCCTTCGTGGCAAATGAAGAATGGCCACAAAACCACGAATGCACAAAAATTCACAAAAAATAATTTATAAATGTAATTTTTAAGTTACTATATTTCAGGCAATTATAATATCTCTGATTTTGCAAACTTCTCGTATACAATTATTTGCTTCAAAAGCGTAACATAAGTAAAATTCAATTCAGTATTTATTGCAAAAAATGGATATAAGAACAAGTAAAGACTGAATTTACATCTTCTTTTTTTATATGTAAAGTAAAGTTGGCCAAATTATAAATAATTTATTAAGAATAAACAATAAATTTTTATTTTTTTACATTTTCCATAAAATAAAAATTTGCCTTATGCATTCACAAAAAACAAGAAAATCTAATTTCTTCTTAATCATAGTAATGATTTACAAAACTCATGAATTTTGCGGGTTAAATCGCTTGGAATTAGTTGTTCAATATTGACCGAAATGTTTGAAAGACAAAAAAATTTAATATATTTAAAGAAAAATAAAGCAGAGAAGAGTGTAATTCTGGACAAAGAAAAAACCTTCAGCAGCATTGAATTATAAGATCATACCAAACTATTCATGTTAAATATTTTACTTGTTGGAAATAACCTTAAAGAATTAAGTCAAATTAGTTCATACCTAAAAGAGCAATTTGGCACATTGGCTCTTCATATCTGCAGCGAACAAGAAGAAGTAATTGAGATGGCTTATGAAAAATTACCTGAAGTAATTCTTCTTGAATTTAGTTTCAACAACAACAAAGGCCCTGACTTTTGTAATCTACTGAAAAACAAATCCATAACGAGTCATATCCCAATAGTTTTAATAAGCGAAGCCCTTACTACACCTGAAGAAAGAATAAAAGGTTTACTGGCCGGGGCAGACTCCTTTATTTCAAAACCTATTGACAAAGCTGAAGTATTGGCAGTTATTAACGTAATGCTTAGGGTGAAAGCAGCCGAAGATGAACTAAGACGCCAAAACCAGGAATTAGCGCAAAAAGTTGCACAAACATCGCAAGAGCTAAGCTTTAAACAAAAACGATATGCTGATATGTTTGATGCAGCAGCCAATATTATTATACTTATT
>JARGGF010001178.1 GCA_029210905.1 Bacteroidales bacterium
TGAGAGGGAAAACAGAAATTCTCACCCCCCCCCGACCAATAGCTTAATTCAATAATAGAAAAACGCTCATTTTCTATCCTGCAAATTATCAAACGGTTTTGGAAATTGCATGATGAAATTTCTAATTCGTTTGGATTTTAATCCTTGTTTTTTTTCAAACCTTCACCTAAAGGCAATTAGGGATAATTACAGGAACTGGATTTTTAACTAAAAATGCCGTAAATTTGTTAATGCCACCTAAAACTAACAACTATGGATACTTATGTTATTATTGCCACATATGAAAATCCAAAAGAAGCTTATTACGTAAAATTCAGGCTTGGCCTTGAAGGAATAGACGCCTACCTTCTTGAGCAAGCAATAGATACTGAAAGCAATATCCACGAGAAAGGGAATCCGCTGAAGGTACAAGTCGACATCAACAAGGTAGAAGAATCTATTAAAATATTATTTGATATAAAAAAAGAGTTGGAGGGTAGCTCTATTGAAGAAAAAATTAAAAGCATTAAAAGAATATTAGTCCCCATCGATTTTTCAGACAATTCGCTCACTGCCTGTCTATTTGCTTTTGCATTGGCAAAAAAACTTTCAGCAGAGATAAAACTTTTGCACGTTTATAACGATCCTTTTCTCGACAGCGGATTTTCACCAAATAGAATTTCTTATCAAAACTTTTCAAGAAATGTGCTAAATGAAATTGAAGATATGGTGAAAAAGAACCTTACAGGCTTCTTAAATAAATTACAAAAAGAACTGAACAAGTATCATCTAAATGAAGTAAAGTATCATTACAATCTAAGAAAGGGCAAGCCGGAATATCAAATTATAAAACTGAGCGAAGTATACAGACCATTTATTATAGTAATTGGTACGCAGGGGGCCGGAAAAATGCCTAACGATATCATTGGCAGGGTAGCAACAAAAGTAATTGAAAATACCAGTGTTCCAATTCTTGCTATTCCGCAAAACTGGAAATTTAAAGAATTCGAAAAAACGAACTTGCTATATGCCACCGATTTTCATGATTCAGATTTTAGTTCTTTTAATAAACTAATAGAAATCACAAAGCCATTTAACATACATTTTCATTGCATTCACATAGAAACAAGTGAATCAGCACCTTGGAAAGAAATGCAAATGTTTAAACTGGAATCTTATCTGAGCAAAACATATTCTGAATTGCCGATAAATTGTCATCTAATTAACCACCCAAACCTTCTTGAAGGCATACAAGAGTTTGTAGACAAATCAGATATTGATATCATTTCATTTACCTCCCCTAAAAGAAGTACACTATACAAATTACTATTTCCAAATAATCTAAAGAAAATGGTATACCAAAGCAAAACCCCATTATTGGTTTTTCATGCAGAAAGTACAAACTTTTAGAGCCGACGCATAAAGTTTTTTTAATGCCTTTTCAATGATAAGATTTATAGATTCTTTTTCTTTTTTTACCTACTTCCTAATTTTTATTGTAATATAATTTGAATAGGAAAGTATTTTGTATTGAATAATTTAAGAGTACGTTTTAGTAAAAGGATTTTTCTGGAAAATTGATTTTTTTTTTTGTAATATTGTAGCGTGAAAATTCTAACTAACATAAAGGA
>JARGGF010001179.1 GCA_029210905.1 Bacteroidales bacterium
GAGTTGGAAACCCTTCAACCTACTGAAAAATTGGTGCAGGTTGTGGTAGATATTGTTGATTTGCCTGGTTTGGCTAAAGGTGCAAGCCAGGGCGAAGGCGTTGGTAATAAATTCCTGGGCGATTTAAGAAATACCGATGCTATTATTCATGTTTTACGATGTTTTGACGATGATAATCTGCCACATGTTGAAGGCTCTGTTGATCCAGTAAGAGATATTGAAATCCTTGATTTTGAGTTACAAATAAAAGATTTGGAATCGGTTGATAAGAAAATAGCCAAAGCTGAAAAAATGGCTAAAACCGGCGACAAAGAAGCAAAAGCAAGCCTGGATGTGTTGGCCAGATACAAAGCACATCTTGAAAATTTGCAGAATGTAAGAACACTGGAAGTTAGCGAGGAAGAGAGGAAAGTAGTAGGTGACATGTTTTTATTAACCTCAAAACCAGTGTTATATGTTTGTAATGTTGATGATGCATCAGCAGTTAATGGCAATGCTTATGTTAACAATGCTAAAGATTTTTTAAAAGATCAGGATGCTGAAATAATTGTTATTGCTGCACAAACCGAATCGGAAATTGCTGAACTTGAAGACGAAGCTGATAAACTAGAATTCTTGCAGGATGTTGGCCTGACTGAGCCAGGTGTAAATAAATTAATTCGCTCAGCATACAAAATGCTTAATTTGGAGACATTTTTTACAGTTGGACCAAAAGAAATACGCGCCTGGACAATCAAAAGAGGTGCCACTGCCCCAGAGGCTGCTGGTGTAATCCATAGTGATTTGCAACGCGGTTTTATTCGTGCCGAAGTGATGAAATATGTTGATTTTATTGAACTTAAATCTGAACAAACATGCAAAAACGCTGGTAAGCTGCATGTTGAAGGTAAAAAATATGTGGTTGAAGATGGTGACATTTTAAATATTCGTTTTAATGTATAATACCTACTTTACTTAACTTGTTATATATCGGACTGCCAGTAATTGATTGATGAAATTTTAGATACGGAAATTCTTAGTTAACAATACAACTTAATTCAACTTTGTTGAAAGCTATTTAATACTTATAGGAATTGTGAAATAAAAAGTTGTTCCTACTCCGGTTTTTGACTCAACAAAAATTCTTCCTCCCATTAATTCAATCAGGTCTTTTGATATGGAAAGCCCTAATCCTGTTCCCCGGTATAATTTTTCTTTATCCCGTTCTATTTTTTTAAACCTGGTAAAAAGATTTGATAGCTGATCATCCGGAATTCCTATGCCGGTATCTTTTACAAAAAATTCCAGATGATTTTCTTTTTTGCGATAGCCAAAATTAATACTTCCTTGCTCTGTATATTTTATAGCATTATTTAAAAGGTAGCTCAATATTTGCTTAAGCCTTATAGGATCAGAATAAATAGTAAAATCGTAAGAATCAATATCAATATCAAGATGGAGCTCAGCATTACTTTCCTGACTGGGTATTTTTTGAATGTAGTTGTTATAAATTTCCTCCAACATTATTTTGGGGCTGAATTCTGTATTGATTAAAGATAACTTTTTTGACTGGATAACTGATATATCTATTACTTTATTAAATATATTAAGTAAGTCGTTGCTTTTATTC
>JARGGF010000117.1 GCA_029210905.1 Bacteroidales bacterium
CTTGTTTTTTTCTTTTCTGTGCTTTTTATTGCATTATCTGTTTATTTTTTGGCAAGGAGTAATAAACTTCTCAACGACTATAAAAAAGAGGTAAGGGATGTTTTTTCTAACAGTGATAGCGTTGATTTAAAATGGCTTCGTAAACTTATTTTGTTTTTTTATACCTGTTATGCGCTTACCTTTCTTGCCAGTGGTATTATTGCATTTTCAGGGATATCTCTGGCATTTACCGATTACTTTTATTATTTCATGATGGTGGTATTTGTATTTTTAATCGGCTATTGGGGCCATCAGCAGGGAAGTGTATTTAATTTGGAGAAGGTCGGTAAAATTGACAAAGAAATACATCCTGATGAAAAGCGTTTGAATAATTTAAAAGGCAATGGAAAGTCTTTTGTGAAAGAAGCCACTGAATTAAAGCGGATTATGCATGATGAAAAGCCATACCTGGAGCCAATGTTAACAATACACGATCTTGCAAAACGAATTGATATACCAGCACACCAGCTTTCAAAATTAATTCATACGGAATTTGGTAAAAATTTTTATGAATTTGTTAATTTCTACAGGATTGAAAGTTTTAAAGAGAAGGTGGTTTCAGGGCATTATCAGCATCTTACCTTGTTAGCTATTGCTTTTGATTGTGGATTTAATTCAAAATCAGCATTTAACCGAATATTTAAAGAGCAAACTGGTTATACGCCACGCGATTACAAAATGCAGGCAAAATCTGGCGTTTCTTGAAAAATACTTTCTTACAATAATTTTGGTTTTGTAATCCAAACCAGAAATTATATACTTAAATTTCTTAAATTGCAGCCGGAATATGCTATTATAATTATTAGGGGAAATATTAAAAAAGAACAATTATGAAGACAATTATATTAATACCTTTTTTCTTATTCATAATTCAGGATGTATTTGCACAACTCGAAACAGATTCGCTTCAGTTGGTAACTACTTTGGAAGAAATGTTTACTGTGTGTAATTCATCAAGTCCTGAAATAAATGGTTCAGACGTGATTATTTTTGATAGGTTGGCACCCTACCTTTTATATTGTTGTGAAGATGAATCTCGTAAAGGAAAAGAGGCTTTTGATTATAATAAAGCGGCTGATCGAAGGCAAGTAGATCAAATGGGAACTAAAATAAAAAACTGGCTGGATAGTTACGATAGTTACAGCGTAAAAAAATACATGACCCAGACAAAAAAAGATGGTACAGTCTGGTATGCTTTGGGTATTGAATTCAAAAATAAAAATACCAATGAAGAGAAGATTTTCGCTTTCCTTAAAATCGGTGGTTCTTTTTTACTGGGAGATATAGATTAACCCTTTAGTTCGTAAAATGGGTTATATTGAAAAACTTACTAATCAACCTGGCTTTTACCACTTTCAATATAATTTGCAACCTCTTTTTCTGTAGTCGTCAAATAGGTACTAAACCAATTAGTTACATAATCATAGAGATCGAAAGCAAGCATACTTTCTCCTTTTTCAAGTCTTTCCTGAAACTGGATTAATTGATTTACAAACTCTTTGTGAGCTATGGTGTGTTTTTCGTATGAAGCAAGGTTGTATTTTTTAAGGAAAAGTTCAGCATGAATAAAAAAATCTTCCGAATAAAAACTAATACGATGCAAAAGATCGAGTACCTCAGGAGTACAGTTTTTTTTCTTCAATGCCAAAGAAAATGTTTCGATTAAATCGGCAATTTTTTCTCTATTTTCGACCAGTTTGTCAATCGTTTCATTCATATCATTAGTATTTAAAGACCAGAAGTTTATTATCCATATTGACCATAAAACCCGGCATGCAAATATCAAATAAAATTTGCCAACATACAATGATTAAAATCAGCATTGCGCTTGCAGGCTTTTAAATTCAATATTATTATGAATATCAACATATCTTACTTTTTGGATTATTTCTTGCATTCGTATGCTTTTCTTTAGTATTTTCAAAATTTAGTTTAAATTAGAACGTTTTTTAAAAAAGGGGATCAATATTTTACAGCTATGCAAAAAATGTTTTCTGAAATATCATATTTGATATTTGTATTTTCAGTAATTTTCTTCATCAATTCTTGTGGTTCAGAAGAGAATTCAAATAACAATAGCGATACACTAAAAATATTGCAAACAAGATCATTTTCTGTGAGCGATTATAATTTTGCAATTCTTGAGGGGGATAAATTTATCCAGTACAATAAAGCAATTTATCATAGAGGTGATGAGGTATATTTAGTTCTTGAAGATGTTGGACCTTTTGCCAGGGGAGCTGACAGCCTTAATCATGCCGAAATGAAATTGGAAGTAACTGATGCAATTGGTCAGATAATTACCATAAGGGAAGATATTTTCGGCGCCCGCGGGCATAATAACTTTCCAAATAATATGCTTAGCTCTCCATATGCCTCATTTTCATCTGGAGTTAATGACAAACCGGGTAAATATTCAATGTCGGTGACAGTTTATGATTTGGTGCGAAAAGATAGTATCTTAGTTTATGATGATTTTTTCCTTGAATAAAAAAAATTAATAATCTGTTCTATTTTCGTTTTTATCCCAGAGTTCAAAAGAAATAATTGCTTCATCGCGAAGAAAAGGGATAGCTTTTATTTTTCTTTTGTTTTTGGGTGTTTCAAGTTCCTGATAGATAAATGCATCATCAAAGCCAATTGCCTTTGCATCTTGCTTGGTGTTTCCATAATAAATTGCATCAATATGTGCCCAATAAATAGCCCCAAAACACATAGGACAGGGCTCACAGGAAGTGTAAATCTCACAACCGCTTAAGTCAAAAGTTTTTAATATTTTGGATGCTTTTCTTATAGCATTAACCTCGGCGTGGGCTGTGGGATCATTATCAATGGTTACTGAATTTGCTGAACCTGCTATGATTTTACCATCCTTTACAATCACTGCCCCAAAAGGTCCTCCACCTTTTTGTACACTTTCAATAGAAAGCCTAATTGCTTCGCGCATGAATTCTTTTCTGCTTTCGTTCATTATGTTTATTGTTCTTCTATTTGGATATTAATGGTAATTTTTGAGCAATCCAATCCTGTATCCCTCCTTTTAAGTTAAATAATCTTTCGAATTTAGGATCCTTTTCCAGTTCTTCAATTATGGCCATGCTGTTACTTCCATTTTCGCATATTAAAACTACATTTTTATCAAAAGGTACCAGCTCCTGATGCTCAAGAATTTGTTCTATAGTTTGGTTTTGGCCGTCGATATGATATTGCTCAAAAAGTTCTGGCTCCCGGATATCAATGAGCAGATACTTTTCAGTTTTCATTTTTTCATACAACTCAGTTGCAGAAATTTGTTTTACATCAGGGAATTCATCATGGCAGAAATCACCATATTCGCTCAAGGTCTTGATATTTGCAGTTTCTTCATTACGTTTAATGCTAATGATGTTGTGCTCCATTCTAAGAGTGTCAATCATCAATAATTTTCCACTCAAAACTTCGCCAAGCCCTGTAATGATTTTAATGGCTTCGTTTGCCTGATAGGCCCCGATAATTCCCGGTAATACGCCCATTACACCAATTTGTGAGCAGGATAGCATTTCCGAACTGTCTGGCTGTTCAGGTACCAGGCAGCGATAAGTCGGGCCATTTTGATAATTAAAAACAGCTACCTGGCCTTCAAACTTATAAATAGCACCAAAAACCAAAGGTTTATTTGAAATTACGCAGGCATCGTTTATCAAAAAGCGTGTAGGGAAATTATCCGAACCGTCGATAATCAAGTCATATTCTTTGAAAATACTTAAAGCATTTTCTTTTGTAAGCATTTCATGATGAACAATAAAGCTAATATATGGATTTTGATCACCAAGTTTGATGGCTGCAATTTTGGCCTTTGGATTGCCAATATCCTTGCTCCCAAACAAAATCTGTCTTTGAAGGTTGCTTTCATCCACAAAATCAAAATCACATATACCAATAGTGCCCACCCCTGCGGCGGTTAAGTATTGCAAAACCGGACAACCAAGACCTCCTGCTCCAATAACCAGAACCTTAGCCTGTTTAAGTTTTTTTTGACCCTTGAGTCCTATTTCCGACAAAATCAAGTGCCGGTTATATCTTTTTAATTCACCTTCAGAAAATACTGTCATTCTACCAATAGCTTTCAATATAAACCCTACAAAATTAACATTATTTCCTGAAGATTTTGAGCAAAACTAGCCATAAATTTTAAACAAGCCTTCGGTACAATTCTTACAAATATCAATTGATTTTCTATCTGAAAACACTTTTTTTCGAAAATCCAGATAATTTTCAGAGTGCCATATTTCACGAAAGCTGTTTTCTTTTAGATTGCCCATTTTATATTTGGCATCTTTATCAAAACAACAAGGAAGCACATCGCCGGTTGCAGTTATTACTGGCTGGCTCCACATGCGCCAGCAACGATTCTTTAACTTTGACTTAATTTTATAGGTGCCATTTGGTTGCTGCTTATAGCGAGAGAATTTTGGGTTTTGGGGAATTAAAGGACTCCCATTTTTAAAATCGTAAATCTGGGCCGATTTAAAAACTATTTTATCAACTTCCAGTTTTGATGCGATTATTTTAGCTTCATTTATTTGATGTTCATTTTCACCGGTTACCAGAAATTGGAGCACTACTTTAGGAAGTTGGGATTTAGCTTCTTTTTTGGAGGATACTACAGTTTTGACACCTTCTAATACTTTTGATAATGAGCCATTAACACGATATTTTTCATAAACTTCCTGAGTGGTGCCATCTAGCGAAATTATCAATTTATTCAGGCCGCTTTTTATTGATTTATCTGAATTTTCTTTTTTTAAAAAATGCCCATTGGTTGATGTGATACTATATATTTTTTTTTTAGATGCATATTCAATCATTTCAAAAAGGGAAGGGTTTAAAAAAGGTTCTCCCTGAAAGTTAAAAATAATATTTGTCAGATAATTAGAAAGATCATCAACAGCTTGTTTAAAAAGGGGAAGCTCCATCTTTCCTTTCTTGCGCATTAAAATTTCCATTCCAGTTGGGCATTCCTTGCATTTGAGGTTACAGCTGTTTGTGGGTTCTATCGATATTCCCAAGGGCATCCCATTATGCATTGGCTTTCCTGAAATAATTGAAAATTGATAGCTGAAAAAAAGTTTAATTAAATTTATTATTTTCAAAAGCATATAACGTTAAAATTACTTTTAAGCCGCCTAATTTAATCAATTTGCTTGTTTCTATGCCCCTGTTATTCTATCATTATTCCAAATTAATTTTTACATTTGCTGAAATTGATAAGACCTGTTATGAAAAACGCTATATTTTTTTTATTAGCAATTATATTAGTTTCATGTAATGTTCAAAAAAGAGCTGTCAGCCAGGCTGAAAAGTTAGCTGAGGCCATGCGGGCACATCAATATGAACTAACCTTAAGTTATACCCATCCCAAAGTTATAGAGATGCTTGGAGGTAATAAAAAATACCTTGAAATATTAACTACTGGCGGAAAAGAGATGAAAAAGATGGGAATCAGCTACGAATCTATAGCACTGGGAGAGCCATCAAAGCCTTTAAAGGCGGGAAAAGAATTACATTGTTTGATTCCGGAAACCATTACCATGCTATTAAAAGAGGATAAAATGGTAAGTAAATCACATTTACTTGCCGTGTCAAAAGACAATGGGAAAAGATGGACTTTTATTGAAACCGCAGTATTAAATGAAGAAAATATTAAAAAGATTTTGCCAAATTATAACCCAGAGCTAAAAATACCTGAGCAAGAAGAACCTATGTTCATTAAATAATTGACATAGATTCTCCTTTTCAAACACTTGCTTTTTTATTAAATTTATCTGTAATTTAAAGACATCGCACAATGAAAAAATCACTTCTAATTTTTATGCTTTCAATCTTCCTTTTTGCATGTGGTTCAACACCTTGCGAGAAAAAAACATGTAAAGATTTTAAAACCCAAAAAGAAGCACAGGCTGCATATGATTCCGATCCGGATTGTTACAAAAACCTTGATAAGGATAATGATGGGGTGGCGTGTGAGAGTTTGCCGTAGAGTTCCTTTTTTGAAAACTTGAGAATAAATCTCCCAAGCTAAATATAAGTTATTCAAGTGTTGCAGGTATGCTAAACAGAGAAACTTTACAGGTACAAAAACTGTTGGAGTTGTCTCATGCAAAGGAGTGTAACTTTTTTCCTTAAATTGCCCATACATTAAATTACCTTGAGGCCCAAATAAAAAAAGAAACCCAGCATTTGCAGGAAGTAGCGCAGCTCAAAGAACAAATAAAACGGCTGAAGTTAAGGTAGAGGTTTTTCTTTCTAATACACAAATTTCAAAATCCGACGCTTTCAGGTCGCCTAGACACCGTTCTTCAAATAAATTCAATATCTTTGTTATATACTTGTGAAATGGTAATGGAACAAAAGGAATTTTTATACAAAATAAAGAAATCAGTAATACAAAGGGAGCCCAAAGCTGAGGTTTATCTTTTTGGCTCAAGGGCAAGAAACGATAATCGTATTGCTTCTGATTGGGATATCTTAATTTTGACTGAAAAAGCAAATGTGACCAATGAAGTTGATGACAATTTTCGTGATAAATTGTATGATTTGGAGCTTGAGACTGGTGAAATAATTTCCATCCTAATTTACCCAAAGAATTATTGGCACAGTGAAATGCAATTTTCTCCGCTATACCAGAATATAAAAAAGGAAGGTATTCGATTGTGACTTATGAAAAATAAATCCGAATTGCAGAATTAATTAAATAAAAAGTACCCTTTCAAGCGCTCTTTTAATTTCTAATATACTAATACACTAATTTCTATTTTCTAGCTAACCGATTCAATCAAAATCTCCAATATCTTAATTGCAGCAACTGAAACTGAAGTGCCCGGGCCAAAAATACCCACTACTCCGGCATCATAAAGGAACTGATAATCCTGTGCAGGAATCACCCCTCCGGCAATTACCATAATATCCTCGCGGCCAAGTTTTTTAAGTTCTGCAATTACTTGAGGAATAAGGGTTTTATGCCCGGCTGCCAAACTTGAAACCCCAAGTACGTGAACATCGTTTTCAACGGCTTGTTTGGCGCTTTCGGCAGGTGTTTGGAACAATGGCCCCATATCTACATCAAAGCCAATATCAGCATATCCGGTTGCCACAACTTTTGCACCCCGGTCGTGTCCGTCCTGTCCCATTTTAGCGATCATAATTCGTGGGCATCGGCCATCCAGTTCAAAGAATTTATTGGCTAATTCCTGTGCTTTTTTGAAATCCCCGTCATTTTTCGATTCAGCAGTAAATACGCCTGATATAGTTCTGATTTCAGCTTTGTATCTTCCAACTTCTTTTTCCATAGCATATGATATTTCCCCTAAACTGGCACGCTTTTTCGCAGCGTCTACAGCTAGTTCAAGCAGATTGCCTTTTCCGGTTTTAACAGCTTTGGTAATTGCATGTAAAGCAGCCTGAACTTCATCGTTATTTCGCTCAGCACGTAGCTTTTTTAATCGCTCTATTTGGGCCAGCCTCACAGAAGTATTGTCCACTTCCAATATATCAATCGGGTCTTGTTTGTCTAGTTTATATTTGTTTACCCCAACAATAATGTCAAGGCCGGCATCAATGCGTGCCTGCTTTCTGGCTGAAGCCTCTTCAATTCGCATTTTCGGAACACCTGTTTCAATGGCTTTAGCCATTCCGCCAAGCTCTTCAACCTCCTGGATCAATTCCCAGGCTTTATGGGCCAATTCATGGGTTAGAGCTTCAACATAATAAGAACCTGCCCATGGATCAGCAGAATCACAAATCCTGGTCTCCTCCTGAAGATAAATCTGTGTATTCCTTGCAATTCTGGCAGAGAAATCTGTCGGAAGAGCAATGGCTTCATCCAGTGCATTGGTATGCAAGGATTGAGTGTGCCCAAGTGCAGCAGCCATAGCCTCAACACAAGTACGAGCCACATTGTTAAATGGATCCTGCTCTGTTAAACTCCATCCCGAAGTTTGTGAATGAGTACGTAAAGCCAGCGATTTTTCATTCTTAGGATTAAACTGTTTTACAATCTTAGCCCATAACATTCTGGCAGCACGCATTTTAGCAATTTCCATAAAATGGTTCATTCCCACTGCCCAGAAAAATGATAAACGCGGAGCGAAAGCATCTATATCCAACCCGGCTTTAACACCGGCACGTAAATATTCAAGGCCATCGGCAAGGGTATAAGCCAGCTCAATATCAGCAGTAGCACCTGCTTCCTGCATATGATAACCTGAAATTGAAATGGAATTAAATTTAGGCATTTTTTGTGAGGTATACTCAAAAATATCAGCAATTATCTTCATTGAAAAAGCAGGTGGGTATATGTACGTGTTACGCACCATAAATTCTTTAAGAATATCATTCTGGATAGTGCCCGAAAGTTGTTCAAGTGTAGCCCCCTGTTCCAGTCCGGTTACAATGTAAAAGGCCATCACCGGAAGCACTGCGCCATTCATGGTCATTGAAACCGACATTTTATCCAAGGGTATTTGATCGAATAAAATATTCATATCCAAAATAGAATCGATGGCCACGCCTGCTTTACCTACATCACCCTCAACACGCTCGTGATCAGAATCGTATCCACGGTGTGTGGCAAGGTCAAATGCAACTGAAAGCCCTTTTTGTCCGGCAGCTAAATTTCTGCGATAGAATGCATTAGATTCCTCTGCTGTTGAAAAACCGGCATATTGCCGAATGGTCCATGGACGCATTACATACATGGTAGAATAAGGGCCGCGTAGGAATGGTGCTATACCTGCAGCATAATTCAAATGTTCAAAATTTTCAAGATCTTCACTTGTGTATACTGATTTTACATCAATCTGCTCAGGTGTTTTCCACAAATCTTTATTGTCGGGCACTGCAGATTTGGATTTTGTTTCCAATCCGGCA
>JARGGF010001180.1 GCA_029210905.1 Bacteroidales bacterium
TTTGGTTGAAGGTGGACATCAATCAGCTGAACGATTAAAACAATGTGGTGCAGTATTCATGAAAGATCTAAACTATTTGAAAGACCATCTCAATACCTAATAAACCAAATTTATCTGACCCGATTTTTCAATCAGTTTGTTATTGGCGCTTCTATATTTAAGGTAAAAAACGTAAGTGCCTTTTTTTAATAAATTGCCATCATTTCCTTTTCCATCCCAACCCAATAATGGATCTGATGATTTAAACACTATTTCACCCCAACGGTTGTAAATAATTAGTTGATAATCATTTACAAATGAAATAACAGGTTTAAAAGTCCTGTTAGCTTCGGTTTGGCTCATTGGATTAAAAGCATTGGGCAAATATGTTACTGTTTCCTGGTGCGCACATGAAATATTAGATTTGCTTACCCCTTCAATGCCATAAGGATTAGCACTACCTTCTCTGGCTTCAATATAATAACAAAAATGTCCTTTGCTGGCTTGTCCGTTGTATTCAGGTTGCACCCACTGCGAAACATCATCAACATAGCTGAGATCTCCTGCATTTAGCTGTACAATTTCTTCAAATGCACCTCCATCAACGCTTCTGAAAATTGTATAAGTTGCAACTCCTCCTCTCCAGCCCTCATAAGGATTCCAGGTTAAATTATTCTGATATATATTTGTGTTGTCGGTGGTGGCTTCCAATACAATATTGTGGGCAACATTACTTTCCCTGCCAGGCAATCCGCAGGTATTTATAGCCAAAACCTTATAAAAAGCTACTACCTGGTTGGTTTTTACAAAATCAGAATAGGTTAACTTATCAATTCCACTTGGAAATCGTGAAAGAGTATCATAAGTGCCAACCAATGAGTCAGATTTAAGAAGTAAATACTCATTAACCACTCCATTTTGATCCAGGGTAAATGATAAGTCCACCTGCTCATAACCCTCCACACTGGCATAATCTGCATTCATTATTTGCGGAACAGGTGGCATTGTAGTTGAAATCTGCTGAATATTAGAAACAGACACCAAAGTATTTTGAGAATTTAAGGCTTCGACATAATAATAATATTGCTCGTTTGCAGCAACATTCGTATGCGTGAAGGTTGTGTCAACTGCACCCAATTCAGCTATTAGAATGGGCGTTCCCGCCAAAGTATTTGAATAATAAACATTATATCCTGATAGATTTGATCCAAAACCATTATATGATGTCCAGATTAATCGATTTTGTTCCTGGCAAAGATCAAACTCAACCGTACTTAAGTATATGGTAGATACAGGATTACTCATATTACTAAGATCTGTTGCATCAAAAGCAACAACCCTGTATGTTTCTACACCGCTAGCCGGTAGTGAAGGACCAAATGCAATACTGCCATCCAAATAGCTAAATTGATTTGGATTGTTAATAGTTTCAATGGTTTGATAAGATCCTTCAACCACTGCAGGACCCTGGCCATTTATTTGTCTTTTTATAATATATCCATTAATAATTGCCGGGTTAGAAAATGTCCAATTCAATAAAGCCTGCTGGGTAGTTTTATCCACAGTTACATTTATCAAAACAGGGATTTCGAGGCTTTGTGAAAACAATGGCACATTTGGTACAAAAGA
>JARGGF010001181.1 GCA_029210905.1 Bacteroidales bacterium
AGAGTTTTTGAATATTTGAAGCCTGTTAGTTGAACGATTTATTTCACTAATTATGAAACTGTAGCTTAAAAAAACAACAAACAACAATGGAATTCCTGAGATAAACCTCAATTTTCTTAATTTTTCAGGAGTTGGGAAGGCAATTAACCAGATTCTGTCAAATAAGGGATTTTTGGCAAAAAAGTTAAATTGCGCCTGACTTGGCCTTGCTACTGAAAGCTTGATTAATAAATTGGAATATTGCTGAGCATCGTTGCTGTTAATTATTTCAGAATCAACAATATATTCATGGATGTTTTTTAGTGTCTGTTTTGATTTGCTTACAAAAGGATTAAACCAAAAAATAATTTCAAATATTTCATAAATAAGCACATCAATTGAATGTTTTTGGCGGGCATGAATTTTTTCGTGATCTAAAATTTGAGATTGCTCCTGGGGTGTTAGTGTTAAAAAGTCAGAATTGACAAAAATATAGTTAAACCAGCTGAATGCTGCAATATTACCATTATAGATAGCTATTTTATAATTATCGAAATGTTGTATTTCTGAGTTGCGAATGAGTTCTGAAATTTTGTAATTATTTCTGATAAATACAATTAAAAATCGCAAAAATCCAGAAAAGTAGAAAACAAGAAGTACGTTATTTATATTAAAATATGGATTCTGTGATAGAAAATTGAAATGACTCCAAAAAGTGGATTGATTTGCAAATACCAGAAGGCCACTTCCATCTGCAGGATTTAGCATAAATAGGTTATTACCGGCTATCTGGCTATCCATGCTATAAGGAAAAGGAATCAGCGGAACAATCAGGCTAATGATAACAACAAAAATGAAATACAACCTGTTCCAGACAAAATGAGTTGACTGGTAAAAAACATATTTGTAAAACGAATAAAATATTGTAAAACAAATAGTTGATTCAAGTAGATATGTCAAAAAATTGTTTATCATTTTTTTGTTATATGTTAAATGTGAAAAGTTAATTGTCAGAACTACTTGTCAATTAACTTTTAACAAATAACCATTAAGATTTCTTTTTAAATATTTCTGAAAGCTTCTTAAGTTCTTCCGCTTCCTTGTCGCTAAGACTGCTTTCATCATCACTTACCATAAACGAAACCACTTTTTCATACGACCCATCAAAATAACTGCTAATCAATTGTTTAAATGCAAATTTACGATAAGCAGCCTTGGAGATTGCCGGAAAGTACATGTGCGATTTGCCATAGGCCTTATAACTGACAAATCCTTTACTTTCCAATATCCTTACAATCGATGAAATTGTATTATAAGGTGGTTTCGGCTCGGGTAAAGCATCAATAATGTCATTTACAAATCCCTGTTTAAGCTTCCAGAGTATTTGCATTACCTGTTCTTCTTTTTTTGTTAGTGTTTCCATACAACAAATATAAAACTTATTTCCCAGTTTAACAACTAAAAGTATAGTTTAATAACGGAAAATTCCGTTAAAAATTCTAAATTTTTTTATGATTGTGTTTGTTGTTCTATCTAATATATTGAAAATAAATAACATATAATTTATTTTTATAATTTTAAAAATTGATTTATTTTTAATTTTTTTTTTAATAAGATGACAAAATTTT
>JARGGF010001182.1 GCA_029210905.1 Bacteroidales bacterium
TTTCCTTTGGCTCCTTTTTTACAGTATAATTTTTTAGATGGACGGTATATTTTATAGAATCAATTTCGAATTCAATGGCACTTCTTTCATTGATGTACTTAAATTCTTTTAGTGGCAATGAGTCTTTCAGAACATTTTTATTTAGCTGTTCCGAAAGTTTTTCTGCCATTTTTTGATGGTCAAAGGCATCAGTTGTTTTACCTTTTTTACTATTGGAAAGCAGAAATTTATAACCTTGCTCAGTCTGGGTCTTGTACCAGAAATCGCTGCCCTCATCAATCCAGTTGGGGCGTAATTCAAGGTTTTTAACCAGTTTATCAATATTGTAATGAATATATTTCTCAGCCCTCTTATAAGCTGCAGAGTCGCCCTGTGCTAATAGGTAATTACTTATTAGGCAACCAATAATAAGCAATGAAGCAAATTTTTTCATGCAATTTAAATTTATGATTAAAAGTAAGGAAAACAATAAAATTTAGTATTGTTGAAGTCAGGGTATGTTATGAAAACAATTGCTAACAAATCCAGCACTCAAATAATTGCCTGCCCGAATAATCGTAAAGTCTTATATAGATGTAATTTGCATTCATGCTTACGGAATCTGTCCAAATTTATGAAATTTCGGATAATATCACATAGATTGGCATAGGTTTGAATTCTTAATATTAATAACATATTGATTATTAGTACAATAAAAATCTGTGGGTGATAAAAATCATTGTTTTTTATGGTGGATTTTGATGGTATGCAGCAAGATGAGTATGGTTAAAACCTGAATGGAAAATGGACAATTAAGCATTTTACCCATAACTAACAAAATAATATGGTCATTGGTAACTGGTCATTAGATAATTATCGGAATGACCAATAACTATGTGTTAATTAACTGATGTGACAATTTTAGATATTTTGCAATCAATTGATAATCAAATAGAGGGCCAGTAGTCCTGAACTTATAATGAATGGCTAAACTTGAAAAGCCGCACAAAGGCGGCCTTCAATCAAATTAATATTAACTAACACTTCATGATTATTTTTGCTACTCCGTTTCTTCCGAATTATTTGCTTTATTTATCCTGCCATGTATATTTGCATTGGTTTTGTCAATGACAGAAGCAATACTTTTGCAAAGGTTTTTTAATTCAGCCGAATCATATATAAAGCTTACAGAATTCAGGTAATTTATCAAATGCTCAAGTGCCAGCCTGGTTTTTTTTCGTGCAGCAACTACCAGTGCTGTTTCTTCTGCATCGGCATCATTTTTTGCCCGTTTGGTTACAGCGTCCACGTATTTTTGATTGGAGCTTTCTACATCATAAAACAGATCCAGTAAAATGGTACCTTCCATTGCAGCCATATTTGCAGGCTTTTTGAGTTCGTCAACAAGGGATTTTGTTTTGGCAGTTTGCTCGTTATTAGGCAGATTATAGAGCGAAATTCCATGCCTTTTGATAATTTCAAAAATCTGGTGCCCGCGGGCAGAAAGATCTTTATCGGCGCGCAGTTTGAAGCCGCGTACAGTAAAGGTAAATGACTTAAAAGTGTTGTCCCTGCTTTCTTCAAGCGAATCTACAATTTCTGTATCATCACTTTTCTTTTTGCGGT
>JARGGF010001183.1 GCA_029210905.1 Bacteroidales bacterium
TATCCGACATGATAATGATACAGGTGTTATTTAGTACCTTTTGTTTCTCCAATTCATTGATTACTTGCTCAATATGATAATCAAAACGCTTTATTTCATCGTAATATTTTGCTAAATCTGTGCGTGTTCCTTCATTATCAGCCAAATAGAAAGGTGGTATAATATCTGTTGGTTTGTGGGTTCCTGAAAATTTATTTTCTCCCCAATCCCGGTGAGCATCTAAAGATGCCATCCACATAAAGAAAGGTTTATTTTTAGGTCGGTTTTTAACTGCATCCAGCCATTTGCCTTCACCTCCATTGGTAATCATTTCATAATCCTGGTGTATTAAATCAAAACCTCTTTCAGCATATTTTCCCATGTGAAATTTGCCTGAGGAAACAGTATAGTAACCCTTGTACTTTAGCACTTCAGCCATTGAAAGCATATCAATAGGGGGCTCTGTATGCAGTTCAGCGGCACCGGTATTGTGTGGATACCTGCCTGTCATAATACTATTTCTACTTGGGCTGCATGAACTTGCTGTTAAATAGGCATTTGTGAAAACAATACCTTTTTTTGCCAGTTTATCGATAGTAGGTGTTTTTACTACATTGTTACCATAACAGCCGAAATCATCCCAGCTAACATCATCAGCAATAAAAATGATAAAATTAGGAGGTATTTGTGCATATTGCTGATAATAAAAAAACAATAGCAAGATCATATTTACAAAAAATACTTTTTTAGTCATACCTAGAATTTAATTTTGTGTTTATTTAAATAACTGGCCAACAGCTTACCCCATTTTTCGTATCCTGATTTATTAAGATGTGTCCCATCAGTTGAATATTTCATTATTAAAGCCTCATTTTTTGAAAGCACAGAATTGATATCAAGAAAGTCTATTTGCTCCTTTTCACACAATTGTTTTAACTCTTCATTTAAGCGCTTTACTATTTTATTATTGTTACTACCTTCATTTTGATACAAAGTTGATTGCAGAACTGGCTTAATTCCAGCTAGTTTAATTCGTCTAATTATTTCTTTATAGTTTTCAAATACTACCGTATAATCCAATCCCATTGAAAAGTCATTGATTCCCCCCATAACAAAGCAGTGAGAGGGATTGGCAGCAATAACTGTAGTGTCCATATGCCATAACATTTGCCCCGTTGTATAACCACCCTGTCCGCAATTTCGTATAAATTTACCACCTGTAATGTTATTCCAATTTGCACCCGCAGTAATGCTGTTACCTAACATGCAAACAGTTACTTTACTGGGCGATTCTTTTAGAATGCGTTTTATTCTTTCAGCAGATAAAATTTTGTAATCAAAACTAAATTTTGAAGGTTTTTTTGTTTCATTTTCATCACTCAGACTATTAATTAGCAGTCGGTTCCATATTTTATCGCCAAAACTGTTTAGTAGGTATGCGTTTGTTTCAAAAACGGGAAGGTTTTCCACCACATGATAAACATCTACATACATCACGTTTTTCTGGTTAGCCAATGCTTTCAGTTTAGTATTTAGATCAAGAATCTGATTATCATATTCGTTGCTTAAAGGGAACGGGAGCATATTTGAAATGATACATTTAATAT
>JARGGF010001184.1 GCA_029210905.1 Bacteroidales bacterium
ATTGGTTTTATATGGCCCTACGAAATTGCAACTTGGATTAAATTGAATCCAACAAAGGTTGAAAACCTTGCTCCAGAATTGAAATTTATAACGAATATAGATATTAATTCAAATCCTATAATGATGATCGTAAAATTAAAAGAGTAATTAGTGGGGAAAATAGGTATGTGTCAAATTTTATTAAATGGCAAAAAAACACAACATAGAAATCCATAACGAAGAAGTCAGGGAAATTATGCAACAGATCCCTGGAAGTTTACTTCGATGGGGCTTAACTGTTATTTTCATGATTTTTATTTCTATTATTATAGGAAGCTATTTTTTTACATTTAATGAAATAGTTTCTGCTCCATTAATTATTACTACTACAAACCCACCAGCCCCTTTAATTACTAAAACTTCAGGGCGTATAAGTCAATGGTTTGTTTCCGATGGCGAACCGGTTCAAAAGGGTGATAAAATAGCCATGATTTTTAGTTCGGCAAATTTAACGGACTTTTTAATTGCGGATTCAATAATAAATGAAATTGAGTTACCGGGATACCAACGGATTGAACAGAATTTACCAGGCGATCTGAAATTGGGGGATATTAATGACTCATATACTAAAATATTTGTTTATCTGAAAGAATACCAAAGGTATCTCAATGATAACATTCTTCCTCAAAAAATCGAACTGCTCAAACAACAAATGTTAAAACAAAAACAACAAGTTCAACTTAGCCTTGATGAAGAAAAAATGATTAAACAACAATTGGAAATTGCACAAAAGGATTATGATACGCATAAGAAAATGCTGGATAAAGGTGGAATATCCGAGTCGGAGCTTGAAAGTGCACGTTCTACATTCATACAGCAAGAAAGAGGGTACACAAATTTCTTATCTTCTTTAAAATCTTCTGAAATAAATCTTCTGAATCAAAAACGCTCTCTTCTTGAATTGCAGGAACAGTACAGAAATGAGATGGCACAATTTGAATCCAACATTTCAGGTGCTATTGTTGCCTTTAAAGATAATGTCAAGATATGGAAAGAAACGTACTTAATTGAAAGTCCGATTAATGGAAAAGTAACATTTACGAATTATTGGAGTGCAAATCATGTTGTGACTTCAGGTGATCGTTTGGCAACTGTTGTTCCAACCGATAACACTTCCATTATTTGCAGGGCAGTGGTTCCTTCTTCTGGTATTGGGAAAGTAAAAATTGGACAAACCGTCAACATTAAGCTTTCCGGCTACCCGTATATGGAGCATGGGATTTTGATTGGCAAAGAACAATCTATTTCGCTTGTACCTGAAAAAGATGGATATATAGTAGAAATCACATTGCATAAGGGTATGGAGTCGAGTTATAAGGAACAACTCAGACTCGTTCAGGAAATGGATGGAACAGCTGAAATAATAACTGCAAAAATGAGGTTAATATATCGGTTTATAAATCCGTTAAAGGCTATTTTGAATTAGTAGCAGAAGATATTCTTTAAGATAATCCTAAAATTAGAATCATGAAGAACCGTAAAAGTATAGCACTGATCATTCTCTATTTTGGCAAAGTTCCATGGTATTTTAATTACTT
>JARGGF010001185.1 GCA_029210905.1 Bacteroidales bacterium
CTGTCACCCATCCGGTATCTACTGCATTCATAAAGATACCATCTTTGGCCAAATCGCTGGCTGACGTGTGGGTTAACATATTAAGGGCAGCCTTCGCCATATTGGTGTGCGGATGCCTGTCAGCTTTGTTAAAACCGTGAAACTTACCTTCCATAGCTGAGACATTTACAACGTGCTTTTTGCCTGTATAATCTTTTCTCATTAAGGCAATCAGGCGATTACAAAGTACAAAAGGTGCCACAGCGTTTACCAGTTGAACTTCAAGCATTTCAAGGGTTTCTATTTGCCCAAGCTTTAAGCGCCAGCTGTTGGTTGTTCTTAAGTCGACCTGCTGAAGATCTGCATCTAATTTTCCTACAGGAAAAACTTCGCTGGCTTCAACAGAATTGTCAAATTTATAGGGAATTTGTGAAAGCTGGGCCGAAGCTTTGATACCAATACCCGGTTCCTGCATATTCCAACTTACTGCAAGCGACTTCTGGGGTTGATCATCGGTGCTGGCATAATAACCAATTTCTTTAAGGCACTGCTGATGATGCGAAAGTAATTGTTTAACTTCATTTGAATGCTGCTCGAAAGGAAGTGTTTCATTGGCCATTAGATGTGAGTAGAATCCGGCTGGCCTTCTTACTGTTTGTGCTGCATTATTTATTAGTATATCAAGCCTTTCATACTTTCTTTCAACATAGGAGGCAAACAGTTCAACACTGGGGATATGTCTCAAATCAAGCCCATAAATATGTAGCCGGTGCCCCCATTCCGAAAAGTCTTCTTCTTTAGCGTAACGAATCGCTGAATCGGCTGGAAATCTTGTAGTTGCAATAACCGTAGCCCCGGAGCGTAACATCATTAAAGTGGCATGATAACCAATTTTAAGCCTTGAGCCGGTTATCAGCGCAATCTGCCCGGTCATATCGCAGGTCTGAAAGCGTTTGGCATAATTTAAGTCGCCACATTCCTTGCACATGGAATCGTAAAAGTGGTGAATTTCTTTATAGGGTTTTTTGCAGATGTAACAATTTTGTTCGGAGGTAAGAAAGTACTTTTCATTATCAGAGTCAGTAGCAGGCAGTGCAATTTGTTTGGGTGCTTCGAATATACTTGATAGCCTGGCTGTCCGGATACTTGATGCTGCACGTGCCTTTTTGTTAAGCATCACTTCGTGCTGCTTTCGGGCAACTTTTACACTCTTGTTC
This sequence comes from Bacteroidales bacterium, assembly GCA_029210905.1. GTDB lineage: Bacteria > Bacteroidota > Bacteroidia > Bacteroidales > NBLH01 > NBLH01. Next base: position 1,197 of record JARGGF010001185.1, read on the forward strand.
CTTTTTTTTATTTCAGCTTTGTCGGGTCTGGTAATTTGTCCGGCAGCCTTCATTAATTTAATACGCTGTTCATCGGTTAAATGAACCAGTTGATCGCCATTTTCCAATAAATGTTCTAATACCGAAATACAGGTATTGATTTCTGTTGAGCTTAAATTTTTCTTATTTTCCTTGTCATTCTCCATCACATCAATCTTTTGCTAAAAAAATGCAAAGATAAGCGTGTTTTTGATTTGTTATATTATTTTTTTTAATCCATTATAATTGCTTTAAAATTAAACAGGGAAATTGCATTTGAAATCTAATTTAGATAAAAATGAAAATAGTATTATCAGGATTATTGATTAATCGAACAATAATATTGAGATTTTTTGCCCT
>JARGGF010001186.1 GCA_029210905.1 Bacteroidales bacterium
TAAAAACGACGAAAAGAATGGAGCAGATTTTGGAAGGCTTTATAATTGGGACGCTGCAATGAAAGCATGCCCGGCTGGTTGGCATTTGGCAAGTGATGCCGATTGGCAGGATTTGGAAAAATTATTAGGCATGCCTGAATCAGAACTGAACATTACAAATAAATGGCGTGGAACAGACCAGGGAGCCCTTTTAATGTCTGATACAACCATCAATTTTAATGTGGTTTTGGGTGGTTACCGAAATCCCCCTTCCAATTACAACATAAAAGACATGCAAGGTTTTTACTGGACTTCGACCGAATCAGGTGGCCAATCTTATATGAGGCAATTTTATAACAAAAGCACCCAGGTTTTCAGGAGGCTCAGACCCCATTCCTGGTCTTTTTCAGTGAGATGCATAAAGGATGAGCAAAAGTAACTTTTTTTACTCTAATGATTTAATTGGTGTATATTTTGTAACACATCTATTTTCGCCTCAATTTAATAAGAAATGAAACATACAAATATTGAAATTAAAGCCAGATGTAAAAATCTTGAGGGTATAAAAAATATACTACAGACAGGAGATGCTGTTTATAAAGGATTAGACCATCAGATTGATTCTTATTTTAATGTAAATTTTGGTCGTTTAAAACTGCGCGAGGGGAATATTGAAAATGCATTAATTCACTATCTCCGTGAAGATACAGCAGATGCAAAGGAAAGTGATGTTTTACTTTACAAAAGTGCTAAAAACAGTTTGCTTAAAGAATTACTTACCAGGGCAATGGGACTTTTAATTACCGTTGATAAAAAACGTGAAATTTTCTTTATAGGAAATGTAAAGTTTCATCTTGATAAGGTTAAGGATTTAGGTGAATTTATTGAGATTGAAGCCATTGGAAATGAAAATGCTGATAAAGAAGATTTAATGAAACAATGTAAATTCTATTTGAATTTATTTAGCATTGAAGCTGAAGATCTTATCCCAGTATCATACAGCGATATGTTGTTGGAAAAACAAAACCAAATTACAAACTAACTTTTTTATTTGGTGCAATGCATTCTTTGGATAAAAAATAATGAACAGCTTAAAATAAAAATAAAAACAATAAAAAAAGCGGGAAAACTCCATTGTTGAATAATCCAGCCACCAATTAATGGGAATAATGCGGGTAATATATTTCCAGCTCCGGCAAATCCTGCATACAGGGCCCTGTTTTCAAGCCCTGAAACTTCCAGCAAAATCCCATTCATACTGATATTGTAAAGTGAAAAAGTAATCCCTCCCAAAATAAAGGCAAATTTGATTATTGCAATATCGTTGGTTATCAGCACCATAATGGCCAGACCAATTGACAGAAATACATTTAGATAAAGTAAAAAGTTATATTTTATTTTTGAAGAAAATAACAACACAAACAAGCTTACGGTAACTACACCAATGATTTTACTTATTAAAAAAGTTCCGGTATCGTTACTGTTTGCATTAAAAATCTCTTTTGAGTAAAGTAGTACAAATGGCATAAACGAAATTGCAATTCCCTGCGTATTTATAAATCCAAGAAAATATATCAATTTCTTATTTTGTT
>JARGGF010001187.1 GCA_029210905.1 Bacteroidales bacterium
AGAATAAAACCTTCTGCATTAAAGTCTTTAAGTTCAATTTCCTGCTTTTCATAATAGACAGCTTTGGGATTTTGAGCCAGAAGTTGAATTTGTGTTATAAAAATGGCACAAAAGGTTATTGTCAATGTAAATTTTTTCATGTTAATTTTATTTTAGGATAAAACTTGATTCCGAAATTAATCAGATTTTAAAAAAAAAATCAAAAAATATTTGTTGAGAAAGCTGTTACGGCCAATGAAAAGTAATTTTTAAAAGTTGTTATCATTTTTTAAAGTATGGCAATAAAAACCTTTATGGCGTATAAAAAAAAGCTTGCATCTGCTTAAATTAAAAAAGATCAAAAATATAGTGCATAAGCCTTTACTTTTCCTTCCGAATTTATTTCAAGAGCAGGAAATGGAAGCTTAATAAATGTCATTGCTGTAAAAAGTGTTTTTAAAAACCTTGAATTCGTTTTAATTCTGCTCCAATCAATATCTAAAGACAAAAGGTATTGGCGAATCCTTTTAGTTTTGGGAATAATCAATCCATTATATTCTGTAATATTTTCGTATTCGCCATACATTCCATTTGCTCCGTAACCTGCAGCTATACTTAACCAATCTGGAATTTTTCTGGCGGATCTTATTTTATTAACAGGCACCGACAACCAGTATGTGTGTCCGTTATAGTCTTTTAACAATCGTTCCAGTGATTTTTTCCCCAGAAACCCATTGCAATTTTGGGAATAAGTAGATTCCCAATAACTGAACTTATATTTTACTATTTGTTCATCAAATAACAATTCCTGACTAATGAAAATACCTGAACCAATTGCATTTGCAGCCATGTCGCCTCACGAAAAGCCCCAACCCTCATGTATGCCGTCCATAATTTCAATGGGTGTTTGCAATACCAGCCCAAGGGAGCCTCCAAAAATCAAGGAATTTGTTTTTGAAACACCTATTTTACGAAGCGAATAGTATCCGATATAACTTTCGACATACGCTCCGAAGGCATGACCAAATTTATCTACCTGAAGATAGCCTTTATTATCGTTATAAAAATGGAATGGAACAACTTCTCTGTCTTTGTACCAGGTATTTTGCATGATAAGCATAGCTCCGGCATAGTACATACTTTCGAGCCCGATAACTTTAAGCAGTACCAGGTTGTTAGTTTTACTTGTATCAGGAATTGAATCAGCTTGTTGTGCCCGAATTAACTGACAGGTTAGAAGAATAATGCTTATAATTAAATATACTATCTTTTTCATGGAATTAAAACTCATAAAATTGGGTTAAATCATTAATTTCCCCCATCCAACCACCTTTTAAATTCAGGAACTTTATCTAAACTTACAAAAATTTCGTCCTGCGGTAGTGGATATAAATCAAGTTTTAAACGACTTTTAGGAAACACATGCACATTTGCAATTGCCTTTAAGCCAACAAGATACTGCCTGTTTACTCTGTAAAACCGGTTAGGATCCAGTTCAGCCATAAGTGCATCCAGGCTTTGATCCATGGAATACTGGTGTTTGTCATTCATTACAACAAAGGTAATTCCACTTGTGGAGAAAAAGTAAGC
>JARGGF010001188.1 GCA_029210905.1 Bacteroidales bacterium
CCATACCTTGCTTATTAAAAAAAACAATTAAAAGCAATGCAGCCAATATTTTAACTATATTTGCGTTATAAGTACAAACAAAGTTCATATAATGTCAAAGTTACGATTAATTTTTCTAATTATACTTATACCTACAGCTTTTTTTCGCTGCAGCACAGAAAGTCCTATTCCTGAGGTTTATGTTAATTTTATTCTAATACTTGATCACCATCAAGTATTAAATGTTCCTGGCAATTCTATTTTTATTCCTACCGAAGGATATCGAGGATTAATTGTTACCCACGGGTTTGATGAGCAAGATAAATACTACGCCTACGATGCAGCCTGTACTTATGATCCTGAAATTCAAGGTGCTACTATTGAAATAGACGGAATTTCAGCAGTTTGCCCCATTTGTGGCTCAAAATTCAGTTTGATGTTAAATGGTTATGTTGAAAACGGACCTGCAAGCTTATCATTAAAAACCTATGTAGTAAATTACAACCAAAATACCCATGAATTGGTAATACACAATTAAATCCCTTCAATAAGCTTCGAAAATAACAATAAAATTTTAACCCTGCTTATTCTTCGTTAATGGTATGTGCAATCACCTTATTGAAAAAATTATTATAAGGTTGAGCTATGCCCATAACTTTTAATATATACTCCTCATTATCTGGCAATTGAAGCGCTTTGTTCTCCAGACTGTGTATTACTTCAAAGCTCTTAAATTTAATTAATTCCAGCCCTTCAAAATCTTTTGGAAAACCTTTTGGAGCTGTTTTCAGACTTTCGCCTATTATTCCATTAAAATATTTTTTAAACTCGTTTGTATCAATAATGCTTTTAAAAGACTTTAGGTTATCAAGTATTTCAAATCTGATTTCCTTTAAAATTTCAGGCTCAGGACTGTACGCACCGGCAGCAATAAAAGATTCACCAGGTTGGATATGAAGATAATAGCCGGCAAATTTGCTTTTTCGTCCGCTATTTGAAATATACGCCCCAAAATGGTTTTTATAAGGGGCCTTGTTTTTAGAAAACCTCACATCGCGATATATCCTAAATACACAATCTTTTGCCTCTAATAGCCCAATTGATGGGTCTATTTCGTTTACCTTTGGGATAAGTTGTTGAATAAAATTTTCAAATTCATTTTTCAGTTGAGTATATTCAGCTTTGTGCTCATTAAACCACTCACGGTTGTTATTTTCAGATAATTTTTCCAGAAAACTTAAAATATTTCCAAAATCCATTTGCTTAATTTTTAAGTAAAAATAAATTAAATACTAACAACTATAATGTTATCAATTTGACAAAATTGTCAATTCCCCACATAACCAGGATGTAATTATTTAGAATATGTATTACCCAGTGTAAGTAAAAACAAATACCAGATCTCCCTATCAATCCTATTTGCATGAATGCTTTAACAACAATATTAATAGGTTTGAATTTTGAATTTGAATTATAAAAGAAAGAATGCAAAAATTTCAAAAATGAACTTTTTGCATCTACTATAAAATGATATTCAACTACTTACTTTTTATTGATGATGATTTCGGAGCTTACCACCATTGCTTTAT
>JARGGF010001189.1 GCA_029210905.1 Bacteroidales bacterium
TTCAAATGGTAAGGTTCAGCAATTTTTTAGAACGAATCTGAATTTATTGAAAATTAAGGTGTATAAGTTAGTCCCTTACATTTTTCCACTAATTCTTTCACTTGTGCATGGCTTATCTCGCCATTAGTAATGTAAGGGAATTTAATCATGGGGTGATCAATAAAAAATCCGGGAAATGAAGCCTCGTCTAAGGATTTACCTTCTGGGGTCCAGCCTTTTATCCAGTTTGGAACCAATTGTTTCAAATATTCACGGGTTTGCTTATTATTCCAATATTCTGTAAAAAAGGTATATTCATCAAATGCCAATGGCACTTTTTGAGTCGATTGCAATTGAACAACTTCACTTTGTCTGATATCTCTGGAAGATGCACCAACTGAAATTACAAATTCACCACTTTCGGCTATCCACATATTTCTGCGCGAGTCAAAATAGGAGAAATCACGACCATCCAATTTAAAACTTAAAGTTTTCTCTTCTCCAGGAGCCAGTTCAACCTTGGCAAACTTTTTTAACTCTTTTTCGGGTCGTTGAAGCGTACTTTTTTTATCAGAAACGTATAATTGAACTACCTCTTTTCCTTTGACAGAACCAGTGTTTTTGATTTTAACAGTTAACTCCAGGCCATCTTTATCAGTAATATTTGTCGAAGCTAATTGCAAATCACTGTACTCAAAATTGGTATATGATAAACCATATCCAAATGGAAAAAGTGGTTCAATTTTCTTTTTGTCATAATACCTGTAACCCACATAAATACCCTCGCCATAGCGGACATTGCCTTCTTCACCCGGGAAATTAAAAAATGCAGGAGTATCTTCAAGTTTTACAGGAAAAGTTTCAGCCAGCTTACCTGAAGGACTAACTTTCCCAAATAATACATCAGCAATTCCACCTGCACCGGCTTGTCCGCCCAACCATGTTTCCAAAATTCCTGAAACTTTTTCACTCCAGGGCATGGCTATTGCACTTCCATTAGTCAATACAACAACAGTATTCTTTTGAATTTCAGCTACATCACTAATTAGTTTATTATGTGAAGCTGGCATATTAATGTGCGTTCTGTCAATGCCTTCTGATTCGTAATGCAAGGGAAGTCCGGCGAAAATTAATACGATATCTGCTTTACCAGCAACATTTTTGGCCTCTTCAATTAAAGAAAAATCATTGTCATCGGTAAGTTTGTAGCCCTGTGCATAAGATATTTGAATATCTTTTCCATATTCAGATTTGATAATCTCCAGGGCATTATCAAGCTGTGTAGGTTTTACCTCAGAACTTCCATTACCCTGGTAACGAGGAGCCATTGCAAATTCACCAATGATAGCCACTTTTTTATATTTAGCCTTTGTTACTGGCAAGATATCCTTATCATTTTTTAAAAGTGTAACACTTTCAGCAGCTACTTGCCTTGCAAACTCATGGTGCTTTTCTTTCTTTTGATCAGCTCTTTTCTTTTTTTGAGAATTTGCTTTAAAAACCAACGAAAGTATGTCTTTTACTAAATTATCAAGAACCTTTTCATCAAGCGTACCATTATTTACAGCTTCAACAATCAATGAAC
>JARGGF010000118.1 GCA_029210905.1 Bacteroidales bacterium
GATGATGAACCTATTAATCTTGTTTTATTAGAAGAATTATTGATTAATTCAATGCCTGTGAAAATATTTAAAGCACAAAACGGAAAAGAGGCAATTGATATATGTAAGCACGAAAATGGGTTGACCATTGTACTTATGGATTTAAAAATGCCCATAATGGATGGTTATGAAGCCACCAGAAGAATAAAGAAAATGTTTCCGGCCATAAAAATTATAGCTCAATCAGCTTACAACTCAAATCATGAAATAAATGCTGCTATAGCAGCTGGTTGCGATGAGTTTATCTCGAAACCTATTGATCCGAATAAACTCCTACAAGTGATTAGTAAGTATATGTCTAATTAACAATGTATCTTTTTTTAATAAAAAATGCAGGGTTTAATTACTCCCTGCATTCCGATTAAATAAATATCAACGAAATCAACATTAAAGCCATAATTGTTATAAGAACAATCCATGCAATTTTATTTCCGTTATTCTGTGTAACATTTTTGCCGTTTGCCATCTTGTTAGAATTTTTCTATTAAGACGTCACCTTGTCACCTGAGTAACAGGTTTTTTCAAAAAAAATTTTGTGTTAATTCACAAGATCTTTTAAAGCCTTTTTTCTTCAATTATTTTTCCTAAATCACTCAATAAAATCAAATGGCGGTTTAAATCAGCATCTCTTATAATTACCTCATATTCAATAGTATTCCCTTTATTTTTTAATACCGCATTCATTATTTCACCTTTATGCTCGACATCTTTTTTTATTGCACGCGGTAAATAATCAACAGGCAAATTCATTTTGTATTCTAGCAGCTCTCCCGAAGTATTAAATAAGGCAATGTGTTCAATGTTATCTTTATAAAAAATGGCCTCAAACTGATTGTTTTTATTAAACCATTCAATATTGATTGCATTTTCAAAATTTCTATTGAAACTATTTAAGCATATTTCGGGCGGATTAATGCCATTACCGTCTATCATATTTTTTAAGAAATTTTCCATGTTTTTAGTTTTTATGTTGACGCACAAAATCTATTTAGTAACCATATTATCTGTTTAAATATTTTTCATTATATAGGTAAATAACTCTGCTCCGTGCTCTTTTAAGCCTCATCTTTGCAGCATCGTCGCTAATTCGCAAGGCTGAACTTATCTGCTTTATGGAGAGATTATCTTTGTATTTCATCAAAAGCAGTGCTTTTTCTTCAGGATGGATCAACTCCAGGATAACCAGGAAATTTTCGTAATTGATCCCTTCTGCAGGTTCTTCTGTTTCGTCAATAATTTCAGGAATTTCATTCTCAAGGCTCCAACTGGGGTAATGCAACTTTTTCTTTTCACGCAGATAATCAATACAGTGGTTATAGGTTATAGAATACAACCACGATGAAAAGGAAGATAACTGCTTAAATCCGGGCAACTTTTCAAATGTTTTAGAAAAAATATCTTCAGCCAATTCTTCGGCTACTGATTTCGCTTTAACAAAACTAAAACACTTGTCCAGTACTTTTTTATAATATCTGTTATAAAGTATTTCGAAATATACTGATGAGCTTTCGATTTTTATCCTATCAATAATTTCGTTATCCTTCAACAAACCGAGATTTTTTCTATCCATTATTCATTAAATTTCTATCAAATATAAAACTAATAATCAACAAATGGTGGAAATAAATAATGCTAAAGTAAGCTGGAAAAAAAAATTATAAAAAGATGTTACCTAAAATAAAACCTGCGTCATAATACCGTAAAAATTATCAAAGATGAAGTTCTTTAAAATTACTAAGAACTCATAATTGTAAAATGAATTTAATAACTAAAAAAAATAAAACGATGAAAAAAGGATTTTTAGCCGGTGTAATCACCTTAATGTTATCAGTAATTTTGTTTTCAGCTTGTTCCACAGTTCCCCAGAAAGAGATTGATGCTGCAACAGCCGCAATTGAAGCTGCAAAAGCTGCCGGAGCTGAAATGTATGCAAACCAGGAATTTTTGGCACTGCAAGACTCTATGACAGCTGTAATGGGTGCAGTTAAAGCTTCAAATTCAGTTGAAAAACTAAATGAAGTTACCATTATGGCACAAGATGTAGCACTTAAAAGTGAAAGTAAAAAAGAAGAGTTGAAAAATGCCATTCAAACTACATTAGCTGATGTTAAAAAATTAATTGAAAGCAATACACAATTATTAACTGACGCTGCAAAAATTAAGGAAGCTGCATCAAAATTAGAAGGCATAAAAAGTGAACTAAAAGTAGTAGAAACCACTGTAAATGAAGCAGACGCAATGTTCGGACAGGGTGAATTTATAGCTACTATTGACAAAGCAAAAGCTGCCAAGGATAAAGCATCTGAAATAAACAAACAATTAGAGGAAATTGTAAAAGGAAAAGCAAAAAACAAAAAAGCTTAATTTATCAAATATTTTTAGCCATGCCCCCGGAATCAAACTTCGGGGGTTTTTTATTTATACCTGTTATCATTCAAATCCAGGAACAATAATTATAAAACTGCCCTGTGGATGACTAAAAATGCTTTTACGAACAAAGCCGTTATGCAATGGATTAAATGCAATGGATTGTTTCCTGACCATAAAGGCAACATTAAGGGTATTGCTTCCATATTGACAGGACAACTCCTCAGCCTGCTGGTATTTAATCATTTGCACTTTATTCCTGTTCTTTTTTTGAAACTGATAAGTAATTTTTTTTGCTAAACTTTGTTCATGAAAATAAAATTTCATGTTTGCGTCGCGTTTAATTGGTATGCGCACAATACTTTCTAAAATTGAGGTAAAAGCAATTTCATGTTCAATATTTTCAGGGAAAAAGATTACTACTTTGTCTATTTCACTGATTTTCGATTGAAAATTACATGCAAAAAGAGTATGGTTGCTATAAAATAAATGATCAAAAATACCTCCGAATATTTTCTGCGATGCTGTTGATTTTCCTCCCCACCCAAAAACAATGGTGGATGCCATGTATTCTTTAGCAGCCCGAATAATTCCACTTGAAACATTTAAATCGAGCCTGGTAATTACTTTAATATTTTCATTAAGGTTATTAAATTCGGCAACATTGGCTTCTAATATTTCACGAATATTTTTGAGGTTGTCCTTAGCGAGAAAGTCATCATTAACGATATTCAACAAATAAATAGGTTCTGTAGAACTTCCTGATTGAAAACTATTTGCCAAAGCAACTAAATCCGACATTGTTGCCGGATTGGATATTGGGACCAGTATACGCTGATTCCTTTTTTGCTCTCTCAGCGCCAAACCAACAACCACAAGCTTTTTTCCATATTTCTCAGTTGTAAAGGATGCTATCAGGCTGCTTACCAAGATAATAAGCATTGTTGCATTAAATATGGTTTCATCTATCATTTTTCGTTCATAACCAATAAGAATTACTGCTATGGTGGCAGCAGCGTGTGAGCTGGTTAATCCAAATAATAAATTCCTCTGAATAGTTGAAAAATGCAATATTTTTTGAGTCATAAATGCTGCGATCCATTTTCCTGCAAGGGCAGATATTATTAAAATAACAGAAACATACCATAAATAGGCTCCGGAAAAAAGAATTTTTGTATTAATAATCATCCCAATACCTATTAAAAAAACAGGGATAAAAAGAATATTCCCGACAAAATCGATGTGGTGCATTAACAAGGAATTTTTAGGAATTGATTTATTTAAGGCCAGCCCGGCAACAAATGCGCCTATTATAGGCTCAACGTCAACCAGTTTAGCTAAAACTGATGAAATGCTCACCATAAATAAAATAAAAAGAAAATGAACAGGTCTGTCTCTTTTAATGTTTCTAAAAAACCATTTAGCTATTCTTGGGAAACTATAAAAAATCACAAAAAGATAGAGCCCAAAAAAAGATATCAATTGAATTATTTGATACAATGCTGACTCACTATTAAAACTCTGGGTGATAATTGAAAGTATAATTAATACCAAAGTATCTGTAATAATTGTACCTCCAATAGCAGTTAATACAGAAATATCTTTGCTAACACCCAGTTTTCTGGCTATTGGATATGCAACCAGAGTATGCGTTGAAAACATAATAGATACCAGAATTGATGCTTCGTAATTGAGGTGAAGAAGATAAGTACAAACAACCAAACCTAAAGAAAACGGAAAAATGAAGGTGAAAATACCAAAAATAATGCTGCTTTGCCTGCTTACCTTTAATTTTTCAGGTTCCAGCTCCAGGCCGGCCACAAACATCAAATAAAGCAGTCCAATAGTGCCCAACAGCTCTATTGATGCGTCCCTGCTTAAAATATCCAGGCCGTAAGGGCCTATAATAATTCCTGAAATAATAAAAGCCGCAACATCGGGGATCTTAAATATTCTGAATATAAACGGTGATAAAAAAATAATTGCAATAAGCACTGCAAAAACAAAAACTGGCTGTGTCAGTAATAATTCACCTAATATAATCATTTTAAATATTTTATTAGTAACAGATCACACTAATATTAATAATGCTAAACCATAATTCAACTAAATAGTTACTATAATTTTAGACGTTTTAAATTACTTTGGTAACAAACTGGGCACGAACTGCGGATTTTACCTAAGTTAAGCGACTTGAGGATACAAAAAAGCGCTTTACTTAGATAGAACCCCGATTTAGAAATTGTTGCAATTCATCTTTTTGGTGGAAGTAACGAAAATTGAATTGCTCACAATTTCTTAGTCGATTGAGCCATTGTAAGTGGGTTTAATTTATGCACGACAATCAAAATCGCTCAATTTGGGTTTTAATTTAAAAAAATATCCCTGCTGACAGATAACGTCTGTTGATAGTAAATGAAATAATTGAAAAATATAAAATCTTTGGCTCTAAAAAAGCAACAATATACATTTTGTCATACAACCTGACAAAATGTACCGTTTCTGCGAATGGAACAAACTTTGAATCGGTTTCTCTAAAAAACAAAAAAATCATGAAGGGAAATTTTAACTCAATCATCAATTCACAGGTACCGGTTCTAGTTGATTTTTATGCCGACTGGTGTCAGCCCTGCAAAATACAGAGTCCTATCCTAAAACAGGCAGCTGAAGAATTAAAAGATAAGGTGAAAATAATAAAAATAGATGTAGATAAAAATGAGGAAATCGCGATGCGTTTTCAAATACAAGGTGTTCCAACCCTTGCGCTGTTCAAAAATGGCAGCATGCTATGGAAACAATCAGGTGTTCAAACCATTCAGGAAATACGCAACGTTGTAAATAATCATCAATAGCAAACCTGATGGATTAGAAATGCCATAACTGTTCTTTCATTTGTTGAGATAACATGGAGTGGTAAGAAATAATCATTCATCCATCTAAAATTATCTGAGAAATTATTTTTCTCTAAACAAAAACTGCAAATTCAGTAAATGTTTTTTATTGCCTGAAAAATAAAATTATTTCTGAATTCAATTATTAAAATTACTTTTGCTATAAGTTGGTGGTATTTTCCTTTTCAGGAGAAACCTTAATATGGGAATCCGGTGACCTTTCTATAAATATCAAATATTATAACAGGAAATCCGGAGCTGTACCCGCAGCTGTAAGCCTAATGTGTGTTTTTGAAATTCTTTGCCACTGTTGACCTCATGTCGACGGGAAGGCTTCAAAAACAAGGTGAGCCAGAAGACCTGCCAAATTAAATGATACAGAACAAGTTTCAAGCTAAATTTTAGTTCATATGGTTGGAATTTGTAAATAGAGTATCAAACTTCGGGAAAAAAGTTTGTAAAATATATTGATTTTCTTTTCCCAGGGTTTATATTAACAGAACGAACTTGCAGTAATAATTTACTGTATTGTACTAATTTTCCTATTGGATATTTAATAATAAGATTCAGAAAGAACATTTACATATACATAGAACTATGCGGTTAAGATTAAAATTTACACTTTTTGCTATTCTGGCAAGCACTTTTGCAATTCATTCCCAGGTGGCAAAAAGAGTCGTTTCATTGGCTCCATCCATTACAAAAAACATCTATTTAATGGGGGCACAGGATAAATTAGTAGGGTGCACCAGTTACTGCATTACTGAAAAAGAAGATAACGTACCTGTTGTGGCCTCAGCAGTAAAAGTAAATATAGAAAGGCTTTATTCTTTGAAGCCTGACATGGTATTAACTGCAGGATTAACCTCACCTGAAACACTAGGAATGTTAAAAAAACTGGGCATTAAATATAAAGTTTTTGAAAGTCCCAAAGACTTTGAGGGCATATGCTATCAATTTCTTGAAATTGCAAAAGTTGTTGGTTATGAAGAAAATGCAAACAAAATAATAACGGTGGAAAAAGCAAAACTGGCCAAATTAAGCAGTAAAATACCAAAAACAAAAGCTCCTGAAATATTTATTGAATTGGGGGCAAAACCCCTGTTTGCGGTAATTCCAAATACTTTTATGCATGATTATATAAAATATGTAGGTGGGATAAATATTGCAACCGACATGAACACCGGAATTATCAGCCGCGAAACCGTGCTGCTTAAAAACCCGGATATTATTTTTATAACAACCATGGGAGCTACAGGAGATGAAGAAATAAATACCTGGCTGAATTATAAGGGATTAAATGCCGCAAAAACAAATAGTGTATTTACTCTTGATTCAGATATTGCCTGCACGCCCTGTCCAACTTCATTTACTGAAACGGTAGCAAAAATGATTGAGCTGATGTATGGTAAATAGAAATATGAAATTAGTTATTTGATTAATATACAACAAATGCATTGGAAATTGTTAAAGATGAAAGTTATTGGTTAATAGTTATTGGTTAAAATTAGTTTTTGAATAAAAGCCCCAAAGGGGCGCGATATAATAGCCCGGTGCGCAGCGAAATAGCCTTCAGGTTATTGAGCGAAGCGCTGGGTAAAGAATGGTAACCTTAAAGTGGCGCAAGAAAGTAATCATCTTGAAACAAACTGATTCAGCGCCACTAAAAATGAATTTTTAATTTAGAAATGAATAATTAAAAGATACGAGTAAAAAAACAATGTTAATCAACATAATTCATACCCTAATAAAATAATTACGATGAAAAATCAAGGCTTAGTTCATATCTACACTGGTGATGGAAAAGGCAAAACCACTTCAGCAGTTGGCCTTGGTGTGCGGGCCTTAGGTCATAATTTAAAAGTATGTTACGCCTATTTTCATAAAAACCCGGAAAAGTATGGATATACCGAAATTAATCAATTAGAAAAACTGGGAGGCAAAATATTTGGTTTTGCAAAAAGTCATCCCTTTTGTGATAAGGAGATTACAGAAGAGGATCTTAAACAACAATGTGCCGATGGCATTAATTTTCTAAAAAAGGAGGTCCTGAACGGAGGATATAATTTATTAATTATTGATGAAATATTAATATCGGTACGTGATGGTTATCTTTCTGAAGAAACCCTGGTAGATTTTATAAAAAACAAACCAACTAATTTAGAACTGGTGATGACCGGAAGAGGTGCAACCGAAAAATTAATGCAACTTGCTGATTATGTCAGTAATATAACTAAAGTAAAACATCCGTATGATAATAAAATATTAAGCCGGAAAGGAATTGAGTTTTAATCTGTCTAAAACTGCTGTCCAAACTTCTATCTTTTTACTTTTATCTTTAATCTTAAAGCATCCTTTTATCTTTTTACTTTTATCTTTAATCTTAAAACATCCTTTTATCTTTTTACCTTTATCTTTTGTCTTGAAAATATGAACCCAAAATACCTAAAATGGCTTTTACAGATAATTGCAATTGCAGTTTTTGCAGTAATTGCTTTGCTTATTTCCTTTTGGGTAGGAGAAATCAAGCCCAGTTGGCGCGACTTAGCAGATTTATTGGCAGGAAATGAAGGGGGAATTGAATTATCCATCCTTCGACAGATACGTTTACCAAGAATTATCCTTGGATTTGCCATTGGTGCCGCCTTATCACTGGCCGGAACTATTTTACAGGGAGTTTATCGTAATCCACTGGTAGAACCTTATACACTCGGGATATCTGGCGGTGCTGCACTAGGCGTTGCTTTGGCCATTGTATTTGACTTTCAGGAGATGATTGGCCGTATCATGTTGCCCGTTTCGGGCTTCATTGGTGCGTTTATTAGCTTATTGATAGTATATAACATTAGTATTAGCAAAGGGAAAATTAAAATCCAGACGATGTTATTGATAGGGGTGATGTTCAGTTATGTAGCTTCATCTGTAATGATGCTTTTGCTATCAGTGATTACCGCTGAAGATATGCAAAATGTAGTATTCTGGACCATGGGATCTCTTGATGAGCCAGATAACTTAATGATTGATATAGCCGTTTTTCTTTCCTTCCTGGGGCTTTTTATTTCCTATATATTTGTCCATCCAATGAATGCCATGCGCCTTGGGCATGAAAAAGCACGGCATCTTGGAATTAACACTGAAACCAGTACCCGGATATTATTTATAACCGCGTCAATATTAACAGGAATGGCCGTATCAATTGCAGGCGTTATAGGGTTTGTGGGCTTAATTATACCACATGTAATAAGAATGTTGGTAGGTTCTGATAACCGGATATTGTTAATTACCTCATTTATTGGTGGCGGGGCTTTTTTGGTGTTATGTGATACCTTGGCCAGAACTATAATTTTGCCAAACGAACTCCCTACAGGAGTAATTACGGGGATTATTGGAGGAATCATTTTTGTGGTGGTGATTAGTAGAAAGGATAATAAGATGAAAATGGGGTGAATCCAGAAATAAGAACAGGTTAATGGTGATTTGTTAGGAGTTAGAATTAGTGACTTGTTATTGGTCACTGGTCATTTGAAAAGATTTGAGCTATTAGATAATAGAATTTAGTAAGACATAAATATAGTTAATAGCCCTGAAGGGCGAAAGACATCAGCCCAGTGCGGCTTGTCCGACCACCGGCGGAA
>JARGGF010001190.1 GCA_029210905.1 Bacteroidales bacterium
AATATTAAGTCCTGAAATTGTCGGTCCTGATCATTACAACACTGCACAGCGTGTTAAAGAAATTCTGCAAAGGTACAAGGCGCTTCAGGATATCATTGCTATTTTAGGTATGGAAGAATTGAGTGAAGAAGATAAACTGGTGGTGCACAGAGCCCGTCGTGTTCAGCGTTTCTTATCTCAACCTTTCCATGTAGCAGAGCAGTTTACCGGATTAAAAGGCGTTCTGGTTCCAATTGAGGATACCATTAAAGGATTTAACATGATTTTGGATGGCAAAGTAGATAAATATCCCGAAGCGGCTTTTAACCTGGTTGGGACTATTGAAGATGCTATTGAAAAAGGTGAAAAACTTCTGGCAGAGGCCGGACAATAAACTATACCAGCATGAAACTCGAGATATTATCTCCAGACAAAAAGATTTATTCAGGTGATATCAAATTGGTAAAATTGCCTGGAACAAAAGGTTCGTTCGAGGTGCTTAACAACCACGCTCCAATCATATCCACGCTTGAAGAGGGTCAGATTAAAGTAATAGATCAAAACAATGACATCAAGCTCTTTGAAATTTCCGAGGGGGTTGTGGAGGTATTGAATAACCAGATAATCGTACTGATAGGTTCGGTTTAATAGAATAGATAAATGAAATTGAGAAAAAGCCGGTTATTTTCCGGCTTTTTTTGTTTATTACAACTCAAGATTGTAGTCTCTAACTTTAATTGGTACGAAAAACGATTGACTTTCAAAATTGATCAGACTTGAATAATTTGTTGAAGGTGCAATTCCGGTTCCTGCAAAACCCAGATTGTTAAAATATACTGGATTTTCAATTTCTGACGGATCAAGATTAATCATGTTAAGTACCTGTTCATCAGTCATTAAAATGGTCTCTGGAAAAGTTAGTCGCATTTCATCTAATAGTATTTGCTTAAGAGAATAGTTGACTGGCAGATTTTCATTTGTTTCAATCCAGCTTGGAGGTAATGCCAGTTCTGCAACTGCAATATTTTGGACCAGATCAACTTTTGCAACAAACGACCAGTTTCTACCTCCTGAATATTCATCATTCAGAAATATTACATTTGGATTATTGGAACTTCCGGTAACATCAAGAATGTTTCCATTTTGACCAATAAAAAGCAATATATTATCCGGGGAAAAGTGGTCATTTTCTGGTATGGTTAATCCTTTAATGGCCATAAACATTGATTTTTCATATGGTTCTGCAGCAATATCTTGTTTATATTCTATTTCTACCAATGCATCAGGATGTTCAAGCATTTCTTTTACATTAACTTTGGAAGGATTAAAAACGATTTTTTGTTCATTATTGTCACTATTCCAATAAGCTTTTAGAGCCAAATCAGCAAAGGTTACATTATAGATTTCCATATAATAGTCCCACGATACATCGTTTTCAATAAAATTTTCACGAATACTCACATTTTTTGTGTTTCCATCATTGCCGGTGTAGCTGAATTCCAGGATATCTTTTGTATCAATAGCTGACAAGCGATCGAATGAATTTTCTGCTATCTTTCCTGCTTCATCAGCAATATTAATAAA
>JARGGF010001191.1 GCA_029210905.1 Bacteroidales bacterium
TATCATAGAATTCATTACGTATTGTTATAATTTGCCCTATTTTAGCACGCTCGGTATTAAAAAAAGCAATATTTTCGAATAAGGAGTATGCATAAGCCAGGGCAAAGTGGTTGATGGAGTATGGAAGAATTAGTTTACGAAGCTTTTCGGCCAATTGGATTTGCGCACAAAGATATCCTAATCGTACTCCGGCAGCAGGAAACGCTTTTGAAAAGGATCGGATAAGAATTAAATTATCAAACTCAGAAACTAGTGTAGCATAATCAACTGCGCCATATTCCTGATAAACTGCATCAAGAATGATAAGTGATTTTGGATGCTTAATTAAAATTTGTTTTAATTTATTTATGCTAATAGAACTTCCTGTAGGATTGTTTGGTGAAGCTAATATTAAAACTGATTCTTCATCCAAAGGAGGAATACTTGTTTTGTCATATTCAAAATTTTCATCTAACCACAAGGCGGTATAAGGAATATTGTATGCGGTACAATGATAGTTTAAAAAAGCATAAGACGGTTGTATAATCTTGATATTTAATTTATTAATAGCGAAATAATTCAATAATGCAGCAAGTATGCTGGCAGCGCCGGGAGCTAAAACAATTTCCCCTTCATTTAAATGGCAATATTCTGACAACCTTGTTTCAATGTATTGGTAATTTAATGAGGGGTAACGGTTCCATTCAGACTTTGCAAGATGCTGTAATACCCTGGCTTTCATGGCAGGATTTATATCCGACCCATGTTCATTTTTATCTAATTTATAGGTGCCAGGGATATTATCCAATCTGGGCAGGGCATTCATTTGTGCCAATGCATGATGAAATAAATGTTTGGCCATAAAAAACTAATTTGCATAAATAATTGACAATACTGTTTCATTGCCATATGAAAATCCAAGAAAGCCTTCGCTTTGAAAATCGATTTTTAAACCATGAGGTGTTTCTATTGGAAATGAAAAAAAGTCTGTTTTTAAATTAAAACCAGAATATTTTAACTTCTCAATCCATCTGTAGGCGGGTTCATGCTTTTCAAAGCGGTTTTCTTCATGTTTGCCAATGATATCATCAATTTCTCTACCATAAAAAAGTTTAAAAGCATTCTTATCATCTTTACTCAAATTAAGTTTATCAATCACCTGGAAAACAGCATAAAAATGTTGGTAGCAATTTTGAAACCTTCTGTAAAAGTTAGGCTCAAAATGGTCTACATTTGGTTCAACAAGGATAAAAGCTGCCGGGTTAATACTTTTTACCATTTTTAAGGCATTAAAACGCAGATCAGATGATTGTATATGGTGAAGTGCAAGAGATGCATTAACGATAACCTTTCCCTTTGTATCAATATATTTACGAAGGTCTATATTCTCAATAAAATCATTTATTCCCTGAAATTCAATGTCGAAGGTAGTTTTCTGATTGTGGGCATTAATTGTTTTTTCAGCTTGCATCAAGGCTTGCTCAAAGGGTTCTACTCCAACTATTTTCAGTTTTTTTAATGTTTTTAAATCACCCGATAATGAAATTAAATTGGACAGTTGAGTTCCTTGCC
>JARGGF010001192.1 GCA_029210905.1 Bacteroidales bacterium
GGAGTTTCACCAAATTTTTCTTTAACGGCAACAATTAATTCATTGATATCCAACGTCCATTTGGCCGGACTACTAAGGGTGAATGCATCATTACCACCAAGGCCAATTACAATAATATCAGTACTTTGCTCAGTAATTTTAGGAATAATCTTTTCCCTGACTCTTTTGGCTGTATATCCGCTTCTGGCATAAACTTTCCATTGAACATTGGTATTTAATTTAAGGGAAAGTTCATTTGCCAAAGTACCGGTAAAGCCTTCATTATGAGTTGCTACACCCACGCCTGCAATAGTGCTTTCACCAATTGTTAATAAACGAATTGAACTTTTTGAATTAACAGTACTTTTGCCCTCAATTCCTTTCGCTTCAGGCAATTCAGGAACTAAGGCCTTTATTTTTTTGCCATGAAAATACATCACCGGCAAAAGCGGCACTGCCAAAATGGATCCAAGGAAATATTTAATATTCATTTTTTAAAAATATAAACTTCTGTATAATCTTTCAACCACTGCTTCAACTGATAACTGATGCTTCCGTATCATAAGTTAGAAAAATGTGTAAGGCCTATTATTTTCTGTTCATGACAGAACATAGTCCTATTTCTGGTGCATAAAAACAGTTTAATAAATATATTTTTGTTAATTGCAGCTAAAGTAACACAAATAGATAAGCCCCAAATATATGATTATTATAAATAATTAAAATATAGTATTAATTTTGTCAAAAGATATTGGTAAGGAAAAAATTCAGCAGAAAAATTGAATAATTTACTATGGATGAACTAATTGATGGTATTTTTACAAAAGGAAATGAATGGTATGTTATTATTGCTGCGTTTATTCTTGGTGCCCTTTATACACTTCTAAAAATTGGCTTTAGAAAATTATTTAAACGAAATATTAAGAATCCGGCAAAAAGACCAGCAAAATAAAAGTGATTGAAATAAAGTGAGATTACATTAGCATCCTTTTTTTGAACATTCTCTGTTTATTTATGATTTTGACAATAAAAATTTCAGAAAAACTGGCAATCTTTATCGCTTATCTAACAGGTAAACCACCGGAATTGGCAAGCGCTTCATCCATGATCTTTTGGAATAATTAGCTCCTTCATGCTTCATCGATTTCCAACGATTCTGATCAAAACCCTTAACTTGTAACACAGAATCAACCTGCATTTGAAAAGTTCCATAAAGTGAATCTGAGGGTGCCGTACCGAAATCAAAATAAATGTAATGTATTGACGGATCCGGAAGGTGCTTGCTTAAATATTGAACAAATGCTGCAGGAATTGGATTATTTTTACTGGCAAATATTCCTTCCCAATGGGTTGATAAACAAGCAGCTCCACCAAAAACCTTAGGATATTCGCATATGGCATAGATAGATATCAATCCACCCATGCCCGAACCCGCCACAAAAGTATTTTTCATTTCAGATTTGGTAGCATAAGCACTATCAATATATGGTTTTAGTTCCTCAACCAGGAATTTAAAATAATTATCTGAAGGAATATCAGTAGAATAGATTGCAGTCTGCTTATTT
>JARGGF010001193.1 GCA_029210905.1 Bacteroidales bacterium
CTGAAAAAGGGTATTAAATAAATAAAAGTTGACTCCTGTTCTTTGAAAGGTTTCTTCTTTAGTCATTTTCTCCAGCCATTTATCTATCATTCCATCTGTGCGTGAATCGCGGTAAGCGTAGGGCATTTCAACCAATTCCCCAGTATTGTCAATCAATACATAATCTACACCCCAACTATCTACTCCCAGGCTTACAATATCGCTATATTTGGCAAGGGCCATATTTATTCCTTTTAACAAATTACCGTAAATGTTTTCAATATCCCACTTATAAGAACTGTTCACAATTTTCATCTCATTCTTAAATCGATAGATTTCTTTATATTCCAGATGATTGTCAGAAACGGAGCCTAACAGAACCCTTATTGAACTGGCTCCCATATCAATAGCCAGACAGCGAAATGTCTTCATAAGTTAATATTGCTAAGACAAAAATATATTGCCCGAGATAAATAATAAATGTTTAAAGTTGTTAGATTTGTGTATAATTGAAACATCTACATTAAATGAAAAGTTTTAGAAAAGTCCCAAAATCAGGAGATCCTTCAAGCCGACTGCAGTGGTTTGAACCCTTGAATACTAACATCAAGTGTTGCAGGTATTGGTGGCTGGAAAAGTGGAAATGCGATAAAATGTCGTTTCCTTATTGGAGGTTGTATTGGAACAGAAATGAAGGTGCGTATGTACAAAAAAATGAAAAAATTTATCTTTCTCCTGAAAAAATAGTACTTATTCCTCCACATACCATATTTGCAACAGATATTGATCGTTCAATTGCGGGGCATAGTCAAGATCAATATGATCTGGTCGGAAGCTGGGTAAAAGATAAAGAAGATGAAAATTTATGTCTTAAAAAGGGGAGGATACTTCATTTATTTATTCACTTTAATTTAGGTAATCAACTGGATAATACATGTAGAGATATATACAGCTTTAATTTGTTGCCAGAACAAGGCAAAATAATAAAGAAAACGATCGACAAATTACTAATGGATAATATTGATTTTACTCTGGATACCAGCCTTGACATTTATCAGTTGATTCTTTCTGCCATTAACCAAATCCCTCCTGAAAAACTTGTCCCCAAAAGGATGGAGCCTCGAATTAAAATAGTGATTGATTATATTCATAATCATTCGGCTGCTAAACTATCAAATGTTTGCCTGGCTGAAAAATTGAATATGACAACCAATTCATTTACACGATTTTTCAGGATTAATTTAAAATGCAGTCCGCAGGAATATATTCGTAAAGTAAGAGTTAGTAAAGCCTGTAACTTATTAGATCATTCTATACATACTATTGATGAAATAGCTGAACTTTGCGGATTTTCCGATCGCTTCCATTTTTCGAAGGTTTTCAAAAATATTAAAGAGATTTCGCCAGCTGAGTATAAAAAAAGGTATATTTTAAATAGCACCTCACGCTTAGATTAATTTTTGATTGTTTCAAAAAAGAGGCCGTCTAAAAAGTAAAAATTTTAGGCGGCTATTTTTGTTCTGATATTATTGCTATTTTTTTGGATGTTGCCA
>JARGGF010001194.1 GCA_029210905.1 Bacteroidales bacterium
TTATTGCTACTGACAAGGGCAACCAAATATATAATGGCCAAAGATTAAGTGCAAAAAGCCCTGCTATAATTGCCAAAAGGCTCATTGCCATCCAGCTTATAGAATAGTCAAATTTTCCTTTATCAATGGTTTTTGTCTCAATATTTTTTAAATCCGCAGGTTTAAAACCGTACTTGTCGATTATCGTTTGTTTTCCTATTTTAATACCGATAAAAGCAGCAAACAGCCCGAAAATAATGTAAATGCCGAGTAAAAATAATAAGGGCTGCCAGAAAATTTCTGTGGTTATACCTAATTGTTTTTGGATAAATATTAATAAACCTGAATACACTTCTACAACATTAAATCCATAAAAAATTATCAGGTTCACAATTTTTTGGACTAAAACCCATGACATAGCCAGCGCACTACCTAAAGCAAACCCTAAAGCCTGCCGCCCAAATAACCTTACTGAGGCCTCAAACAGTAATGATTCCATAAATATCGCCACCATGGGGCCGAAAATAACTGCACTTGGCGACATGGTTTTCATTAATGCGCAAATTAAGCCACTGCGCCAGAATAGTCCTTTGTCTTTCCACTGATAAGAGGCTGAGATTAATAAAATTACTCCAATTGCCGTAAGGATATTTCCCTTAAAAGGCACATGAAGGTTATGTAAAAAGCTCCCTAAAATAATTTCAGATGCAGCCCAGGTAGCACCTAAAACCGAGGCTTTTAGCCAAACCTCACTGAGTTTAGTATGTTTTGTCATTCAGAATTACAACTTAATTTTTTTGCTGGCAACCAGGGTATTTTTTTCTAAAACTGAAATAATATAAATACCACTCGTTAAATTGGCCCTATTGATTGTATAGGTGTATAATCCTTCAAAAAGCTGTTTGTCGACAATTTTTTCAATTTCCTTCCCACTTAAATCAATCAGTTTAATTTGCAATTTAGAATTTTGATTTAATTGATATTCACAGAGAATATTTCCTTCGGCCAAATATTTTACTGATAATAAATTGTCCTTTTCTTTTAGCGAAATGGGGTCACTACCCAGTGGGTTACCTGTTAATATTACTGCTTTAACAGAAAGTGCAGGTACTGAAACGTTTAATATTCCACCGCTTGCACTTGATAATGAAGAAACAAGTGCATTTTGGTTTTTAGACACAAATGTTTCGTTGGAAGGGAGATTGCTAAGCGTGTAGGAATAGTAACTACCATCTTGTAAAGAAAAATTATTTAATTGTGCGCTGACCTGTAGAGTTTGAGATTGAGAATGGTTCACAAAAACAATTGTTACAGAATCACTTGTCTCATTTGTTGAAGCAAATGCTGACAATAATTGTTCATTATCCGAAGTACTTTTAACCGAAATGGATTTATAGTAAGTGCTGTAAAGATGTACCGTTTCGTACATGCCATTTTTCCAGCTCCAGGGTGTAAAAAAATCTACCTCATGTTTAGCAAAAGTCCCGAGCATACTTGCATACCAGTTTGCATTTACATCAGCATCATTTGAATTGATATCCATC
>JARGGF010001195.1 GCA_029210905.1 Bacteroidales bacterium
TAGTTAAAGAATCATTTTCAGGTTCAAATGCTGAAACAAGCGTTTGCCAATGATCTTTAGCCTCTGATGGATCAAAAACTTTTTGGTCATAGCCAGGTTTAACATTTCTTTTTGCCGGATAAATCCAGATTTGCAAAAGGCTCACCTCTTCAGTTGGGCTTTCATTAAATTCTGAATGAAATATTCCGGTTCCGGCACTCATCACCTGCACTTCATTTTCTTTTATTTGTTGCCTGTGGCCCATTGAATCTTCATGACTAAGGCTGCCTTTGATTGGAATAGTAATTATTTCCATATTATCGTGCGGATGTTTTCCAAAACCTGTTGCGGGTTGAATTACATCGTCATTCAACACTCGTAAAGCCCCAAAGTTCATATGGTTTCTATCATAATAATCGGCAAAACTGAAGCTATATGAAGTATTTAACCACTCATTTTTAAAGTGACCCCTGTTATTTGCTTTATAAATTATCTTTTTCATAATACCCTCACTTTCATTTCTGATTGATGATACAAAGGTAGAGGTAATAAGCAGGCAGATCAATGTCAAAATCCGAAATAAAGATGTAAAAATCCGGTATTGATGAAGTTTATTGTAAAATAAGCAAAAGAATAGACCTATTTTAGCAATTCTTTTTCAAGTTCATTTCTAAAATCGGCAAATGAGATGCCTTCAGTATTTTTAAAGAATCGGCTAAAATGGGAGGGATCTTCGAATCCCAGTTGATATGCAATTTCTTTGGTCGACAATTGAGTATGCAGTCCAAATCGTTTTGCTTCAAGAATAATGCGTTGTTGTATTAGTTCTTTGGCGGTTTTTCCAATTCCCGATTTAATTACATTATTTAAGTAATCAGGCGAAATGTTTAACTGCTCAGCATATTCGCTAACTTTTCGCATGCTGAGGAAGTTTTTTTCGAGCATATCCTTAAATCTCCTCATTATTGACTTTGCGGACTGAATGGTTTGTGTATTGTCAGAAACTAAACTTGGTGCAAATTTGTTACATTCTATTAAAAACAGTTTCAGAAAGGCTCCAATAGTGTCAAATTTGAATATTTCATCAGTATACATTGCCTGCATCATAGAATCAGTAATGTCTTTTAATAAAAGGGCACTTTTTTCATTAATTCTGATGGGGGGTGTTTCTGAAATATCAGCAAACAATCCCAGGTTGGTAATGAAGTTAATGTTTATATAGTTTTTCTCCAGAAATTCGCAGGTAAATAATATCACAACTCCTTCAGGATTATTGTTATGCAGCACCTGATGTACTTGACCTGGATTAACAAAAAAAACATCGTTAGCATGCATTTGATATTCCCTGTAGTCGATGATGTGTTTTCCGGATTCATTTTGCGACCACAGAACAGTATAGTAGTTATGCCGGTGTGGAACATCTGTTTGGGAGCCAAAGATGGCGATAACTTCCTCAACAGAACGGATGGCAAAATCAACAGTTTCACCATTGTGCATTAATTCGTAGGAAGGTATGCCGGTTTGCTCTTTTTCCAAAA
>JARGGF010001196.1 GCA_029210905.1 Bacteroidales bacterium
TTGTTGACATTAGTATTAATAAATTCATGCAATCCGCAAGCAGTAAAAAAATATCAGAAAGATGAAAATGGAATAACCTTATCATTGCGTGATGGTAAACTAAGAATTGAACTTATTTCACCCTCAATTGCAAGGGTAATGTATACGTGCACCGATTCTTTTTCGACCCGGCCAGGTCTTGTGGTTCTTGAAAAAGAAAATACATATAACAATTGGAATTTTCAGGATGCCGGAGAAGAATTGATTCTTTCAACTGAGAAAATGAAAATCAGGATTAATAAATCCACCACATCAATTCGATATTTCAACGCTTCGGACTCGTTATTACTTAGCGAATCTGAAGCCAAACCAAGGAGCATGACACCAGCAATAGTTTTAAATGAAAAAACCTGGAACTCTGAAGTTTTTTTCGATTGGAAAATAGATGAAGGCCTTTACGGTCTAGGACAATTTCAGGATGGTTTAATGAACTATCGCGGCCACAATCGCACCTTGGTACAGGACAATACGATAACCATAAATCCTGTGCTTATTTCCGACAGAGGTTATGGGATTTATGTAGATAATTATTCTCAAATGGAATTTCGTGATAAACAAGATTCCATAAAAGCACCTGGTGCTGAAGATTATCGAACGGGCTCAATTTGGTGCGAAGTAGCCGACCAAGCTGACTATTATTTTATGGCTGGTCCTGAGTTAGATTCAGTAATCGCTTCATACAGGAGTTTAACCGGAAAGGCTCCAATGTTTGGCAAATGGGCATATGGTTTCTGGCAATGCAAAGAGCACTATCATACTCAAAAAGAAATATTAGATGTTGTAAAAGAGTTGCGCAAACGAAGGGTACCACTAGATAACATTGTGCAGGACTGGTACTATTGGAACCCGAATGCCTGGGGTTCGCATGATTTTGATCCAATGCGTTATCCGTCGCCATCAAAACTAACGGAAGAGCTCCACGAAAAATGGAATACAAAAATTATGATTTCTGTCTGGGCAAAATTTGATTCTGTGAGCAATAATTACAACGAATTGCTCAATGCAGGATATTTATACCCAACAACTGGTGTTTTTGGACAATCCCGCTATTACGATGCATTTAACCCTAAAGCAAGGGAAATGTATTGGAAACAAATTCGAGACTCTATCTATAATAAAGGCTTTGATGCCTGGTGGTTGGATGCAACAGAACCAGAGTTAGGCAATTTAACGAGTCCTGGAATAAAAAAACACATGGATAATTATTTAGGAAGTGGAGCCAGGTACCTTAATGCCTATTCATTGATGACCACGGAGGCAGTTTATAAAGGGCAGCGAAGTGAAAACGATAATCAAAGAGTGTTTATTTTGACCCGATCAACATTTGCAGGTCAACAGCGTAACGCCGCCGCAAGCTGGAGCGGAGATATTACTGCCACATGGGATGTTTTTCGAAACCAAATAGCTGCTGGTTTAAACCTGACATACACAGGATTACCCTATTGGACCACGGATATAGGAGGCTTT
>JARGGF010001197.1 GCA_029210905.1 Bacteroidales bacterium
CGGTGGAACACAACATTTTCTAAATCGGTCCGCCTGGCGGATAAGTAAAGCGCTTGTTCGCAGTGCTCCAACCGCTTTACTTAGGTTCTATTTAACGCTGTCGAAATTTGGTAAAACCATACATAGCTTTAAACAATGATAAATCAAATTAAAAACATAATTATGAAATCAACAAAAAACGCAGGTATCTGGATGGATCATTCAATTGCTTATATCATTGAAGTTAAAGAAAATGCAATTGTATCCAACACAATTGAATCAGAATCACATATAGGTAAAAAACAAAATTACGGTAAGGATGAAAGCCTTAAACATAACAAAGAGCAAAACCATCTTTCTGATTATTTTAGTAAATTAGGTGAACATATTAAGAATTATGAAAATGTACTCTTATTTGGTCCAACCAACGCCAAAAACGAATTGTATAATTTATTAAAAGAGGATCATCTGTTTGATAAAATAAAGTTTAAGGTGGAATCAGCCGACAAGCTAACCGAAAATCAGATGCTTGCTTTTGTTCAGGAACATTTTGATCATCCGGATAAATGATTAAAAAGAATGTTGCCATTATTGTTGCCCACCCGGATGATGAAACATTATGGGCAGGTGGAACCATCCTCAGCCATCCCTCATGGAAATGTTTTATAGTTTGTCTTACCAGGAGTAAAGATGCAGAACGTTCTGTAAAGTTCCACAAAGCGTTAAAAGTCTTAAAATCAGAGGGCATTATGGGTAAAATTGATGATGGGACTGAACAACATCCTTTGAACCAAAATGATGTTGAAACCACAATAAAGGATTTATTACCCCAAAAACATTTTGATTTGATTATTACACACAACCCCGATGGGGAATATACAAGACACATCAGGCACGAAGAAACCGGCAGGGCTGTTATTAACCTTTGGTATACTAACAAAATAGTATGCAAAGAGCTCTGGATTTTCGCTTATGAAGACGGAGGAAAAGCATATTATCCCATACCTGTTGAGAAGGCGGCCATTTACCATTTACTTACAAAACGCATCTGGTTAAGAAAATACAGCATCATGACAGAAATATACGGTTTTGAAAAAAACAGCTGGGAAGCTCAAACAACACCAAAAGCTGAATCTTTCTGGCAATTTAGAAATTCTTATGAGGCTGAAAAATGGCTTAAACAATAAAATAACAGATTCATTATCAATATGAAAGTACTGGTGCTCTATGATTATCCACCTTCTCCGGGTGGCCTTGCCACCCAGGGCGATCTGCTTTACAAAGGGCTGCTCGAAATGGGCATTGATGCCCATGCTGTCCATTTTGAATCGGCACAGGAAAAAGAATGGTATTATCGATGGTTTGAACCGGATGTAGTTGTTGGAG
>JARGGF010001198.1 GCA_029210905.1 Bacteroidales bacterium
GGAAATATTATTTCAAGATAAAAAGCAGCAGCGCTGCGGAATATTTGTAGAAAAATTATTGATTCCAATTTAAGGTGCAGCGCACCGAAACATGAAGTAAAAATAGAATACAACACCGAAGGTTTTGAACAAAACAGTTTTGGCATTTATATTATAAGAATTTCATTTCATTGTTGATATTTTATAATCATATACATTTCGTTCGGGGTGAGGATTTGGTATAGCAGGGTATAGTAGGTGGGATAAGTCGAAGACTTACGCCATAGGGAACAGGATGATTACCTTAATTAAGTCACTAATGTCCAAAGTTTATACTACCGCTATATTGTTCGAGTCTGTGCCTAAACGAAAACTATTTTGAATCTTCGATAAATTCTCGCTTCATAACGTACTTTTTATTTTGCTCACAACCATCTATCATTTCCTGAACGTAACTAATATGATCCAAAAAGTTAATTTTATTAGGCATTACTTCTAAAAGCTCTAAAATATCTTGCCATGTTTTTTTATCTCTTTCAATCAAAGGGATTTGACTTCCTGTCCAAGATTGAGTATGCCTTGTTATTTCTAATTTTTTAAATAGTTCAAAATTAGAATTTAGTAATAACAGTCGCTTTAGCATATCGTATTTGACATCTACATATTTGTAGGCTACAATACTAAACGCTATTTCGATATTTACATCATTATTATAATCTTTATCAATTATCTCTTGTAGGAATTCGATTGCTTTTTTCGAATTCTTTCCATCGTAGTTAGGGAATAATGCTCTTAACGCCTCGCCAGCATGCCATTTATCGTACTTAATAAAAAATTTAAGTAATGATTCAACCAATTCAGTGTAATTTTCCAGATCCCAAATAAATTCATAACCTAAATTTACTAGATCATGTGAAGAATAACCAAACTGGGGCTTATTATAATGCAATTGATCAATAAGAATATTTGAATTCCTTTCTAAAAGTATTTTTAAAACTTTTTTATAATAATCAAAGGAATTATCGAGATTGTTTGAATAAAAATATAACTGTGAAATTCTATTTACGGATAAAGATTTAAAAGATAAAAGTTTTATAAATGATTCTTCATTTAAGGAAATTAAAGTTCTACCTATAGAAATTGAAAACGACTTTTGTTTAATTTTATATATTAACTTCTTGATGAGGGTTAAAAACTTATTATCATTATTCGATTTTGGAAATGTTCTATCATAAATAATATTCAAAATAATTTTAAAGGCTTT
>JARGGF010001199.1 GCA_029210905.1 Bacteroidales bacterium
AAGCTTTAGCGGAGGCGCAAGGCTTGCCGAAGGCGATGCACAAATGCACCAAATAACACAAAATGTTAATTGTCAATATATTGCATTTTGTGTAATTCGGTGTTTTTGAGAATTTGTGGCAAAAAAATCACTTTATAGACACCCTCATTTATAAATGCAAATCTAATGGATGAAGAAGAAAGTAATTTTATTTGCCCGGAGTGTAAGGCTAAAAACCTGAAAATAACGCATTCGTTGGTTCTTGGGCCTGATTATCAGAATGATGAAAGACTTTTACAAATTATAAAATGTACTAAATGCGGATTTGAAGGTATTGCAATTTATGAAGAATCCAAACATGGAAGCCTGGATAATGAAACATGGAGCCATGTGGGATATAAAGCATCCAAGGAAACACTTCAGCAAGTCCTGGTGGCCATAAATACCAAAAATACAAAAGTAGATCTTTCTTTATTAATACAGGATGAATTCTTTAATCTGAGCTATACGGACGTATCGTAATTCGTAGAAATTAGAAATTAGAAATTAGACATTAGACATTAGACATTGGTCATTAGACAAAAATTGACATTACCAACGACTAGTTTACCAATAACCACTAACCACTAACCAGTTTCCAATAACAACACCCTACCATTTTACCCAGTGTTGCATTTCATATCGCCCCGGGCTTTTACATATTGTTCTATCACAACTTTGCAATTTATTTAATCCACCTATTGTATTCACCACAAAATATTATATTTTTATCCAGCAAAAATAATCGATAACTATTGGTTAAGATAATAATCTAAAAAGCTAAACCATAATCATTTCAAAATCGGCAATTTTAAAAATACCAATCATGGAAATAAAAAAAACCTTGTCTGATGACTCAATTTATGTGCTTTCATACTGCGAATTGCGTAAAATAATTGGAATTATAGGGATGCTTTTCCCATTTATTATGATAATAGGCGGATTTA
>JARGGF010000119.1 GCA_029210905.1 Bacteroidales bacterium
GGAGATTAAGTAATGGACTACAGGCCTAATCTTAGACAAAAATATCAAGAAGAAATTATACCAAATTTACAGAAGGAATTTGGATATAAGAGCATAATGCAAGTGCCAAAACTTGAAAAAATAGTGATTAATCAAGGTGTTGGACAGGCTGTAGCTGATAAAAAAGTACTTGATGTAGCGCTAAAAGAAGTTACCGATATTACAGGACAAAAAGCAATATCTACTTTGTCGAAAAAAGATATCTCTAATTTCAAGCTAAGGAAAAAAATGCCTATTGGTGTTAAAGTAACTTTACGTCGCGATAGAATGTATGAATTTCTGGAACGTTTGGTTGCGGTATCATTACCACGGGTTAGGGATTTTAGAGGAATTAGTAATAAATTTGATGGCAAAGGCAATTATACCTTAGGAATCGAAGAACAAATTATATTTCCTGAAATAAATATCGATCAGGTTAGTAAAATTCTTGGAATGAATATTACTTTTGTGACTTCTGCAAAAACAGATGAAGAAGGATATACATTATTGAAAGAATTTGGATTACCTTTTAAAAATATAAATAAGAAATAATATGGCAAAAGAGTCGATGAAAGCCCGTGAGGTAAAAAGGCAAAAGCTAGTAGATAGGTTTGCTGAGAAAAGGGCAAAATTAAAGGCTGAAGGTGACTATGAGGGATTGCAAAAATTGCCAAAAAATGCATCTCCAGTGCGCTTGCATAACAGGTGCAAACTTACAGGTCGTCCAAAAGGATATATTCGACAATTTGGAGTTAGTAGGATCACTTTTCGTGAAATGGCTGCAAATGGTTTAATTCCTGGTGTTAAAAAAGCGAGTTGGTAATATTTTAAATTGAAAAGAAATGACAGATCCTATTGCAGATTATCTTACTCGGATTAGAAATGGAGTGTTGGCAGGCCACAAAGTAGTTGAAATACCTGCTTCGAATTTGAAAAAAGAAATTACTAAAATCTTACATAATAAGGGTTACATCCTTAGTTATAAGTTTGTAGATGATAACAAGCAAGGCGTTATAAAAATTGCTTTGAAATATCATCCAAAAAGTAAAATTCCTGCTATTAAGAAAATAGAAAGAATAAGTAAACCAGGGCTTCGGAAGTATGCTGATGCAACTGAGTTACCACGTGTTCTTAATGGATTGGGAGTTGCGATTTTATCTACCTCAAAGGGGGTTATTACTGATAAGGAAGCACGTACTCTGAATGTAGGTGGTGAAGTTTTATGTTATGTTTATTAATAGATTAAAGGAATGTCACGAATAGGAAAATTACCAATAGAAATTCCTCAGGGGATAAAGGTTAACATAACGAAAGATAATGTTGTTGAGGCCAAAGGACCAATGGGGGAGTTAACTCAGAAAGTGGATCCTGATATTGAGCTTAAAATTGAAGACAATATTTTAACTTTGGTTCGACCTACAGAGCAAAAAAGGCACAAAGCAATGCATGGGCTTTACCGTTCATTGTTGAATAATATGATTGTTGGAGTTTCGAAAGGTTTCGAAGTTAAGCAAGAATTAGTTGGTGTTGGATACAGGGCAACCTCAAACGGGCAGATTTTAGAATTATCTGTAGGTTATTCTCACGTAATTTATTTGGAGATACCCGATGAAGTTAAGGTAGAGGCTGTTACTGAAAAGCGACAAAATCCAATTATCACTTTAAAAAGTGCCGACAAACAACTTATCGGGCACGTTGCTGCTAAAATTAGATCATTTAGAAAACCAGAACCATACAAAGGTAAAGGTATTAAGTTTGTTGGTGAACAGTTACGTAGAAAAGCTGGTAAAGCAGCTGCTAGTTAATAGGTAAAAAAAATAATTATGGCCTTAGCGAAACAAGAAAGAAGGAAAAAAATTCAGAGACGCATCAGAAAAAAACTCTCTGGAACAGATCAAAAGCCCAGGATGTCGGTTTACCGAAGCAATAAAAATATTTTTGTTCAGGTTATTGACGATGTTAATGGTGTAACTATTGCCGCAGCATCTTCTCTAATTAAAGACATTGCTGAGAAAAAGGAAATTACTAAAATTCAGCAAGCCGCTTTGGTTGGAAAAGTACTGGCAGAGAAAACTGCTGCTGCCGGAATAAGTGAAGTGGTATTTGATAGGGGTGGCTATTTATATCATGGAAGAATTAAATCATTAGCTGACGCAGCCAGGGAAAACGGACTAAAATTTTAAAGCATTATGTCAACGAATATAAGAAAAGTTAGAACCAGTGATTTAGAGCTAAAAGACAGGTTAGTTGCTATTAAAAGAGTTACAAAAGTGACCAAAGGTGGTAGAACATTTAGTTTTTCTGCAATTGTTGTTGTTGGTGATGAAAATGGGATAGTAGGACATGGACTTGGTAAAGCCAATGAGGTCACAACTGCTATTGCAAAAGGGGTAGAAGATGCCAAAAAAAATCTGGTAAAAGTTCCGGTTTATAAAGGGACCATTCCTCATGAGCAATCTGCAAAATATTGTGGTGCAAAAGTTTTCCTAAAACCTGCATCTCATGGAACCGGTGTAAAAGCTGGTGGTGCTATGAGGGCCGTTTTAGAAAGTGTTGGGGTAACAGATGTTTTAGCAAAATCTAAAGGTTCTTCCAATCCGCACAATTTAGTAAAAGCAACTATGAATGCTTTATTAGAAATGCGCGATGCTTTGACTGTTGCACAGCATAGGAATGTAGCTCTCGAAAAAGTTTTTAATGGTTAACAAAATTTACAATGGCAAAGCTTAAAATAAAACAGGTTAAGAGTAAAATCGGAAGTACCAAAAGGCAAAAACTAACTTTGGAAGCTTTGGGACTTAGAAAGATGAATAGCGTAGTTGAACATGAAGCAACTGCACAAATCATTGGAATGATTAGAAAAGTTAACCATTTGGTAGTTGTCGAAGAAGTATAACAAAGTTAATTTGATTTACAATGGATTTAAGTAATTTAAAACCGGCTGAAGGTTCAGTAAAACAACGGAAAAGAATTGGCAGGGGCGAAGGTTCTGGAAAAGGTGGTACTTCTACAAGAGGCCATAAAGGACAGAAATCACGTTCAGGTTATTCTAAAAAAGTTGGATTTGAAGGTGGGCAAATGCCATTACAGCGTAGGGTACCGAAGTTCGGTTTCAAAAATATTAACAGAAAAGAATACAAAGCGATTAATGTTGGAGTAATCCAGGCACTTGCTGAGAAACAGGGTGTTGAAGTTATCGATATGGGTGTTCTTGTAAAAGCTGGCGTTTGCAAGAAAAGCGATTTAGTTAAAATTCTTGGAAACGGAACCCTTACTAAAAAATTAGAAGTAAAAGCACATGCTTTCTCGAAATCCGCAGAAACTGCAATTCAAGAAGCTAAAGGTACAGCCGTAAAAATATAAATTGATGAAAGGACTAATCGAAACATTAAAGAACATCTATAAAATTGAAGATCTTCGAAATCGAATATTTACAACTATTGGTTTTGTTTTAATTTATCGACTTGGAGCTCATGTTGTTTTACCAGGAGTTGATCCTCTGGCATTAACTCAATTGAAAGCTCAATCAGAAGGTGGTATTATGGGCCTTCTTAACATGTTCTCGGGTGGTGCATTTTCAAATGCTTCGATTTTTGCCTTGGGAATTATGCCTTATATTTCTGCTTCCATCGTAATTCAGCTTTTGGGAATGGCAATACCATATTTCCAGAGATTACAGCGTGAAGGCGAAAGCGGCAGAAAAAAAATAAACCAAATAACCAGATACCTCACTGTATTAATTACAGCTGGCCAGGCACCAGGTTATCTTGCAAATTTATATGCACAATCTCCTGGGGCAGTGCTTAATAATAGCACACTGTTCTGGTTGACATCTGTTGTTATTTTAGTATCCGGAACCATGTTTGTAATGTGGCTGGGTGAAAAGATTACTGACAAAGGTATTGGGAATGGTATTTCCTTATTAATTATGATTGGTATCATCGCTCGACTTCCTTTCTCATTATTTGCTGAATTCGGATCAAGAATAGAACAACAAGGAGGGGGATTAGTTGCCTTTTTAGTGGAAATTGTAATCTTGTTCTTTGTATTTACTGCTACTATATTATTAGTGCAGGGTACCAGGCGAATTCCGGTACAGTATGCGAAACGGATTGTTGGAAATAAACAATATGGTGGAGTGAGGCAGTATATCCCATTAAAGGTTAATGCTGCGGGTGTTATGCCTATTATCTTTGCACAGGCTTTAATGTTTATTCCTTTGATGTTTTCAAAATTCGATACTGAAACAACTCAAGGTATTGCTTCTGCTTTTTCTGATATGACCGGATTTTGGTACAATTTTGTTTTCGGTTTATTAGTCGTAGTCTTTACTTATTTCTATACAGCCATTACCATCAATCCAACACAAATGGCTGATGATATGAAAAAGAATGGAGGATTTATTCCAGGAGTTAAGCCAGGAAGAAAAACAGTTGATTATCTTGATGCTGTGATGTCAAGGATAACGCTGCCAGGCTCAATATTTTTAGCATTTGTTGCTATAATGCCTGCCTTTGCCATGATAGCAGGGGTTAACAATCAGTTTGCTCAGTTTTTTGGCGGAACATCATTACTTATCTTGGTTGGAGTAGTTCTTGATACTTTACAACAAATTGAAAGTCATTTGTTAATGCGTCATTATGATGGGTTAATGAAATCAGGAAGAATAAAAGGACGTGCTGGTGGTGCGGTTTCTTCCATATAAATAATAAAGTTCTTTGTTTAATGATATATTATAAGACAGCCGACGAAATAGAATTATTACGTAAAAGTAATATGTTGGTAGCCCGGACACATGGCGAACTTGCCAAAATAATTGCTCCTGGCGTGTCTACATTAAAACTTGATAAATTAGCACTTGAGTTTATTAGGGACAATGGAGGAGAACCTGCCTTTTTAAATTATCAGGGATATCCTAATACTCTTTGTGTGTCGGTTAATAGCACTGTGGTTCATGGTATTCCATCGAACTACGAATTGAAAGATGGTGATATTGTTTCTGTTGATTGTGGGGTTTTAATGAATAAATATTATGGCGATTCTGCTTATACCTATTTGGTAGGTGAAGTTAGACCTGAGATAGTCAAATTGTTACAGGTTACAAAAGAATCGTTGTATAAGGGAATTGAAAAAGCTGTTGAAGGGAATCGCCTTGGTGATGTAAGTTATGCAGTTCAACAACATTGCGAAAGTAATGGATATTCTGTGGTTCGCGAAATGGTTGGACATGGTGTAGGACGCAAACTTCACGAAAAACCAGAGGTTCCCAATTATGGTAGAAGAGGAAGTGGGATAAAGCTTAAAAAAGGATTGGTTATTGCGATAGAACCAATGATAAATATGGGCAAGAAGGAAATTTATCAATTAGAAGATGGATGGACTATAAAAACAAAAGATGGTATGCCGTCAGCCCATTTTGAGCATACAATAGCAATAGGTCAGGGTAAGGCTGATATTTTATCTTCGTTTGAATTTGTCGAAGAAGTTTTAAAAAATAAATAATTATATGGCCAAACAATCATCTATAGAACAAGATGGAGTGATTAAAGAAGCATTGTCAAATGCAATGTTTCGTGTTGAACTGGAGAATGGACATATTATAATAGCCCATATTTCTGGAAAAATGAGAATGCATTATATTAAAATTTTACCAGGAGATAAAGTAAAAGTTGAAATGTCTCCTTATGATTTAACAAAAGGTAGGATTACATTTAGATATAAATAAAATTAGATAAAATGAAAGTTAGGACATCAGTTAAGAAGCGTACTGCTGATTGTAAAGTTGTAAAACGCAAAGGAAGGATTTATGTAATCAATAAAAAGAATCCTAAGTTTAAACAACGCCAAGGTTAGTTTTTTAATATTTAACGTTAAGATTTATATGGCAAGAATAGTAGGAGTTGATATTCCAGATAACAAACGAGGAGAAATTGCTTTAACCTATATTTTTGGTATTGGTAGAAGCACAGCCGGTAAGGTTCTAGATAAAGCTGGTATCGATAAAAATATTAAGGTAAAAGAATGGACAGATGATCAGATGGCTGAAATCAGAGCTCTTATCAACGACGAGGTAAAAGTTGAAGGTGAGCTAAGATCTGAAGTTCAAATGAACATAAAAAGGCTTATGGATATTGGCTGTTATCGAGGTATCAGACATAGAAGCGGTTTACCTTTGCGTGGGCAATCAACTAAGAATAATGCCAGAACCAGAAAAGGGCGTAGGAAAACTATCGCAAATAAGAAAAAAGCTACTAAAAAATAATTGATCATGGCGAAGAAAACAAAAGTTTCTAAAAAGCGAGTTGTTAAGATAGAACCGTTAGGACAGGCGCATATACATTCGTCTTTTAACAATATTATAATATCATTGACAAATAACGTAGGGCAGGTTATTTCCTGGTCATCAGCAGGTAAAAAAGGTTTTAGAGGTTCAAAAAAGAATACTCCTTATGCTGCTCAAGTAGCTGCTGAAGAATGTGCAAAAGTTGCATATGATTTAGGTTTACGAAAAGTTAAAGTTTTTGTAAAAGGTCCGGGAAATGGAAGAGAATCAGCGATTCGTGCCATAAATGGTGCCGGTATTGAAGTTGCTGAAATTATGGATGTTACGCCATTGCCACACAATGGCTGCAGGCCCCCAAAAAGGAGAAGAGTTTAACTATTAATATTAGATTTAGAAGCAATGGCAAGATATATTGGACCAAAAACAAAAGTAGCAAGGAAATTTGGTGAGGCAATTTACGGAGCAGACAAATATCTGGATAAAAAGAATTACCCCCCTGGTATGCATGGGGCAAATAAAAGAAGACGTAAATTATCGGAATATGCCCTTCAATTAAAAGAAAAGCAGAAAGCTAAATATACTTATGGTATATTAGAAAAGCAATTTGCCAATTTGTTTGATAAAGCATCCAGAAGTAAGGGAATTACTGGCGAGGTGTTGCTACAGCTATTAGAAAGACGATTAGATAATGTAATTTATCGTTTAGGACTTTCTCCAACAAGAGCTGGTGCACGTCAGTTAGTCTCTCACAGGCACATTACAGTTAATGGCGAAATTGTTAATATCCCGTCCTATTCTGTTCGTCCGGGTGATATTATCAGTATCAGGGAAAAATCAAAATCTCTTGAATCAATTACTGATTCTTTAGCTTCTTCAAGAAGCTCTCAATATTCATGGTTAGAATGGGACAAGAGTCTATTAGCTGGTAAATTCATGAATGTACCAGAGCGTTCTGATATTCCTGAAAATATTAAGGAGCAGTTAATAGTCGAACTATATTCTAAATAAAAATTATAATTATTAATATATGGCAATCTTAGCTTTTCAGAAACCTGATAAGGTAATCATGCTCGAATCGAATGACGTTTACGGTTCTTTCGAATTTCGACCGCTTGAACCTGGCTACGGAATTACAATTGGTAATGCTTTAAGGCGAATTTTACTTTCTTCGCTCGAAGGATATGCCATAACTTCGTTAAAAATTGAAGGTGTTGATCACGAATTTTCTACCATAACAGGAATAATTGAAGATGTAACTGAAATTATCCTTAACCTAAAACAGATTAGACTCAAACAGAAAGTAGAGGGTGAAAATCAAGAAGTTGTATCACTTACTATCTCTGGTCAGGAAGTTTTCAAAGCCGATGATATCAACAGGTTTTTGACCAATTTCCAGGTGCTTAATCCCGATTTGGTTATTTGCAGAATGGAACCAGATGTTAAATTACAAATGACATTAACCATTGAAAAAGGCAGGGGTTATGTTCCAGCGGAAGAAAATAAGCGAAATGATTCTGAGTTAGGTGTAGTTGCTATAGATTCGATATTTACACCTATTAAGAATGTTAAATATTCAGTTGAAAATTATCGTGTAGAACAAAAAACGGACTTTGAAAAACTGATTATTGAAATTCAAAGTGATGGATCAATCCACCCAAAAGATGCCTTAAAAGAGGCTGCAAAAATATTAATTTATCATTTCATGTTATTCTCTGACGAAAAGATAACTATTGATTCGGAAGAGAGTTATGAGAACGAAGAATTTGATGAAGAAGTACTTCATATGCGACAAATGCTTAAAACAAAGCTGGTTGACATGGATCTTTCAGTGAGAGCATTAAATTGTTTAAAAGCTGCAGATGTAGATACTTTAGGTGATTTAGTTATTCATAACAAAAGTGATTTATTAAAGTTCAGAAATTTCGGAAAGAAATCCTTAACTGAGTTAGACGACCTGCTTTCTGGTTTGAACCTGACTTTCGGTATGGATATTAGTAAGTATAAATTAGACAAGGAGTAATCGGAATGAGACATAGAAAGAAAATCAATCATTTAGGCAGAAAAAGTCCTCACAGGAAAGCTATGCTAGCTAATATGGCTGCATCTTTGATATTGCATAAAAGAATTGAAACCACAGTTGCCAAGGCAAAAGCGCTTAAAGTTTATGTAGAGCCTCTTATTACTAAATCAAAAAGCGATACCACTCACTCAAGAAGAACAGTGTTTAGCTATTTGAAGAATAAATATGCGATTACTGAACTTTTTAGAGAAGTTGCCGTTAAAATTGCAAGCAGACCTGGTGGTTATACCCGGATTTTGAAAACGGGTACTCGCTTAGGTGATAGTGCAGAAATGTGTTTTATTGAATTGGTAGATTATAATGAAAACATGCTGCTGCAAAAAGACGACAAAGCTAAAAAATCCCGTCGTTCAAGAAAGAAAAAGGATACTGACACTAATGTGGAAACTCCTGCTGCAAAAGTGAAGGCTCCAAAAGAAAAGAAAGTTGAGGAAACGAAAGACGTGATTAAAGAAGAAGTTGTAGAAAATGTTGATGAAGTTAAAAATGACGTAATAGAAGAATCAAAGGATGAGAA